>JBMUHF010000076.1:0-25008 GCA_050302555.1 Arenicellales bacterium
CCCGCGCGGTAAATGGACAGAGGAAACCTCCGCCTACGTGATGGAATTCGGCCAGAAGCCCGAGAGTCCGATCGATTGTGAATTGATGCCAAAGGTTTGGGCCGTACCCTGACGCGGCGATGACAGCGGGAGACGTTTTCCAAGAGGTCGAGCGATGACGAATCCTATGAACGTTCTCTTTCTTATGGCGGATCAACTCGCGCCACACTTCCTGCCGGCCTATGGCCATCCGGTAGTCAAGACGCCCAGGCTCGACGAGATTGCGAACAACGGTGTTGTTTTTGACGCCCATTACTCGAATTCACCGCTGTGTGTGCCCGCCCGGGCGGGTTTGATGACAGGCCGAATGCCCTCCGCGATTGACTGTTTTGACAGCGGTTGTGATTACCCGTTCTCTGTTCCGACGCTTGCGCATTACCTGCGGGCCGGTGGCTATGAGACCGTGCAAACCGGCAAAGCTCACTTTATTGGTCCGGATCAGCTTCACGGCCTTGAAAAGAGGCTCACGACTGATATCTGCCCGTCAGACAACTGCTGGTATGGGATCTGGGATGACCCCGATCGGATTCTTGACTGGTTTCATACATTGAAAAATGTTGTGACTGCCGGGATTGCCGAGCGTTCCAGCCAGCAGGATCACGACTTTGATGCGGCCCATACCGCGGTCCGCTGGCTTTACGACTATGCCCGCAGTCCTGAGCAACGGCCTTTTTTTCTAAAGGTCTCTTTTAGTCATCCACATGATCCGTATGTCACCCCGCCAGCATATTGGGATCGTTACCGGGATGACGAGATAGATATGCCGGTAACACCCAATATTCCGATACCGGACCGGGACCGCCATGGCCAATGGTTATATCAGCACTATGACCGGGGGGAATACGATGTCACCGACGAGCATATCCGGCAGGCCCGGCATGGTTACTACGGATCCATCTCGCTGGTGGATGATCTTGTAGGTCAGGTAATGGATGCCCTGGTGTCAGCGCGGCTCGACCAGAACACGATTGTTGTGTTCACGGCCGACCATGGCGACATGCTGGGCGAGCGCGGTGCCTGGTACAAGATGAGTTTTTACGAGCGCTCCTGTCGTGTTCCGCTGATGATATCGGTCCCTGGTGAGGCCGGCGGTCGGCGTGTAACCCAGTGCACGTCACTCATCGACCTGATGCCCACGTTGCTCGATCTGACGCTCGATCAGGGCTGCGCCGATCTAGTGGAGCCCATTGAAGGACGCAGTCTGATGAACCTCATGAGTGGCAACACTGACTCGTGGGCAGATGAAACCCGGGCCGAGATTTTGTTTGAAGGCGTCAACGCTCCTGGGCTTATGATTCGTCGCGGTGCAAGAAAATACGTGCACTGGGAAGGTCTTCCCTGCAGTCTTTTTGATCTTGAGTCTGATCCCGAAGAAATTAATAATCTGATCGACGATCCCGCGCACGCAGACGAGGTTGCCGACTTCGAACATCAGGTCCAGCACGACTGGCCACTCACAGAATTAACCGAGCGGGTGCTCCTCAAGCAGCGACGAAATGCTTTGGTACACCGGGCATTGATGACAGGGCAGCGAACGCCGTTTGATTTTCAGCCCTTTGATGATTCTTCAAAAAGATTCTATCGAGGTCATGGCAATTGGCATGAGGCAGAGGCCAGAGACTTTCTGAGATTTGATCTTGCCAAAGACGAGTAAGCTGTTGACTTGGCGGGTGAGGCATAATCTTCGGGTTGTGCCGATCAGACCGAAAGAAGGGAAAAAGAATGGCCATTGAGGATTTCTTTAACGAAAAATGATTGTTGATTTGAGTTTTTCAATTTTCGTAATTCGGTCACCGCGGCCTATTTCGCCAATGAAAAACTGGAGATCCAGGCAGATCGAGAAAGAAATCGAAGAGCATCTCAAAAACCGTGGGCCATCGGATAAGAGCACTTCATGAGTGGGATGATAAGTTTTAAAGGAAAAAGAGGGGGCGGGGTTTAGTGACGGATCATTCATGGATAGCACAGAGGCTGTCAGGGGATGGACTGCCAATCATTATTGATGGCGGGATGGGAACTGAGCTTGAGAAGTCCGGTGTTCCAATGGATGGCAAGGTCTGGAGTGCGCGCGCCATGCTGTCTCATCCCGAGATGGTTCGCGGTGTGCACGAGCGCTATATCCAGGCAGGTGCGGAGGCCATTATCACCAATACCTTCTCTTCTGCTCGACACATGCTTGAGCCCGGGGGCTTGGGACTCGAGGTACGCAATATCAATCGTAAGGCGGTTGAACTTGCCTGTGAGGCTCGCAATACAGCAGCAAAGTCTCCGGTCGCGCTGGTAGGTTCTATTTGTGAGTGGGCGCACGACGAGCATCCCACCTGGAACTCGCCTGAAGTTGTTGGTCGGGCTGCGGCGGAACAGGCCGAAATTCTTGCCGAGGCCGGAGTCGATATTCTGGCTGTGGAAATGTGTGAGCGGGTGGAATTGTCTGATGTGGTTACTGAGGCAGTGATGAGTATTGGACTGCCGGTTTGGCTGGGTGTCAGTGCGCGCCGTCACCGGGATCAGGACCACTTATCCGCGTTCGGCTACCCGGCGCGCGACTTTGAAGAACTGGTGCGGGCGATCTCCAAATTTTCTGTTGATCTGATCAATGTGATGCACACACCGGTGTCGGATGTGCCAAGTGCGATTGAGGTTGTGCGCAACTACTGGAAGGGGCCCGTGGGAGTTTATCCCGAGTCCGGAGAATTCATGATGCCCAATTGGGATTTTGTAGACGTCATCGAGCCCTCGGTGCTGGCGGAGAATGCCGTTACATGGGCAGAAGACGGTATCCGGCTGATTGGGGGCTGCTGCGGCCTTGGCCCGGCCCATATCGAGGCGGTATCCCGTGCGCTAAGGTCGTAAGCGCCGTTTCGGCTGAGCGTCGCAAGCGGTAGCCAAACTCAGTCAGTCGTCTTTATCCACTCAATTACATGATCCTGCAACTCGTCTTCATGAACGTATACTTCTGAAATAACTTTTCCGGCGACCTTAAGTGAATCCATATCGAGCCAAGGGGTACGGTTTTCATGCTTGAGACGATAAGCGCAGGTCGTGGGCATGATGTCAAGAATTGATAGGTCTTTGGGGGACAACTTTACACATTCAGTTTTGATAGTACATCGGTTGTCGTAGTCGGTACATCGGCAGGTTTCGGTATCAAGGTAACGGCAGGCGACGTTGGTATAGTGGATCTTGCCAGTATCTTCATCCTCCAACTTTACAACGCAGCAGCGGCCGCACCCATCGCAAAGCGCTTCCCACTCAGCGTGATCAAGAGACAAAAGAGGACTAGTCATGCTAAAAATTCTTACTGAAAGTGAACATTCTGCATCACCGGGCTATGAAGTTGAAGCAGATGATGATTGAGGCAAGGCGAGAGATATGAACGTGCAAGACAGCAGGCAGTTGGTCCTCGCGCTTCATGATATCTGGAACAGCGGTAATGTTGACGAGATTCCGGATGTTTATGCCGTCGACTGTACGGTTCACTGGGCCAAGGGTTGGGGCCCCGCCTCAAGGGGACACACCCAGATCAAAGAAGCCATTCTTCATACCCGAAGTACTTTTCCCGATTGGCATGAGGACGTGTTAGATATGGTGGTCACCCCCGATAAAGTGGTCACCCGCTATTGCTCAACCGGGACCCAGAACAGGGAGTATCTTGGAATCGCGCCAACCGGTCGAAAAGTCGCCTTTGAGGAGATCTCGATCTATCGTATCTACCAATCTCGGGTGATTGAGCAGTGGTGTCTGGGAGATGATCTGCACTGCATCGAACAGCTTAACTCCGGAGTGGATCCACATTCCGGATAACCTAAAGACCAGGATACGCTGATGAATTCCGATATGCGAAAACTGGCAATTCTTCTGATGATCGCGAGTTCTGTAGTGACCAGTTTTTCCGGTCTGATCGTCCGCCTACTGGAGGTGGGCCCCATGGTAATGAATTTTTACCGCGGGCTGTTTCTGATGTGTGCCGTGATGGTGTTGTTGGTGGTGCGCTACCGCGGCGCCACGGTGATCCGTGTTATTGGTGTGGGGTGGCCTGGACTGATTGCCGGGATCATGCTGGCAGGTGCAGCCATGACGTTCCTGCAGTCGCTTACGCACACAACCGTTGCCAATACTCTGTTTTTGCTAGGCGCAATTCCCTTTGTGACGGCGGCTCTTGCTTGGGTATTCCTTAAGGAGCGTCCGAACTCAGCAACACTGGTGACGATGGCTATTGCGTTTGCCGGGATCGTCATCATGATCGGAGAGGGGTTCGCTATCGGCTCGAGCTACGGAAATCTAATGGCCTTGCTGACCACGCTTTGTTTTTCGATCTATGCGGTACTGGTGCGTCACAACCGCCAGATCGATATGCTGCCTGCCATCCTCATCTCGACAGTCATCATCATGATAGTGGTTGCACTAATGCGTCAGGGCCATCTCGATATTTCTCGCCAGGATCTGTTGCTTTGTCTGCTTTGGGGTGGAGTGATGTCTGGCTTTACCAGCGCCTGCTTCATCGTCGCTTCGAGGCACATCATTGCTGCTGAAGTCACCATTTTCATGTTGCTAGAGTTCGCGCTAGGACCCGTCTGGGTATGGTTTTTTGTTAATGAGATCCCGTCTCGGTGGACTCTGGTCGGAGGCGCACTGGTGATTTCTGCTGTGTTAGGTCGAACGTTTTCTGAGTTTCGATCCCGTGGCTTATCTGGCGGTTCCGCCTGAGATATCTCAACCTGGGGAGGATCAGAAAGCCGTCAGGCAGGCATTTGGTGAATCACGCCTTTCTCCTCGCCGACCACTCGGGTTTGGCGCATCCTGCGGCGCCAACGGCTGGCGTCATAGCCAGTACCCCGGTGAAGCAGGCAGCGGTTATCCCAGATGACGGTTTGCCCCGGCTCCCACGAGTGACGAAGTATTTGCTCGGGTTCCGTTGTGTGTTCCAGTAGCATGTCAAGCAGTTCGCGGCTTTGGATTCCGGACATCCCAACGACCGATCGCGCATGAGAGCCGATGTAGTAATTCTTGAGTCCGTTTTCCGGGTTGACGCGCACCAGAGGGTGCATCACTGGCGGCAGTGATGCCGCATGATTGGGATTGACGGGAGCGACTGTGCTGCGGGAGAAAACATAGTCGTGAATGACATGCAACGACGCGATATGCTGCTGCTGATCCCGGGATAAGCGCTGGTATCCTGAGCGCATGCTGACGAATTCGGTTTCTCCATCAGTGGGTGGCACTTCATAGGCATGCAGGATGGAAACGAATGACGGTACCTCGCGGAACGAAGAATCAGAGTGCCACAATTGATTGCCGCTCTGGTAACGGGCATTGACCCCGTCCTGCAGATTGCCATCATCCTTCACATTGCCGACGGTACCGAAGTAACTTATCTCGCCAGTGCTTCCAAAACGCACATGCTCGGCTTCGGGCTCGCCAAGCAGTTGGGTGAACGCAAGCTGTTTCTCATCGTTCATGTCCTGATCGGGAAAACACAGCAAGGAGTAGTCGTCGATTGCGCGCTGCAGCGATGCCAGCGTGTCGGCATTCATAACACCACTCAGCGTCACGTCCGTGATGCGCGCTCCGAAATTCCCGTGTAGCGGTTGTATCTGCAAGCTGTTTCTCAATGCCTCGAATAGTCGGATACCGAATAGCCGGAGAATGCGGTACGGCGCATCTCCCGACGGTATCCGTAATAGTCATTTACCGCATAGTGCTGTGTGGAAAAGTTGTCCCAGATGGCCACCATCCCTTTAGACCAGCGCAGGCGGCAGCAGAACTCCGGTTGGGTCGTATGCTGAAACAGCGAATCGAGGATCGGACGGCTTTCATCTTCGCTCATGCCGTCCAGCCGCAGGGTATAGGTCGGGTTGAGGTAGAGCGCCCGGCGTTTGGTGACCGGATGGGTCAGAACCGCCGGATGAAATCGCTCCCGGTCGGCGTCAGGATCGTTGCGAAGCGAACTGCCCTTCATGGATTGCTCTTCGACGGGCGGCGCCCATTTGATGCCGTAGGGTTTTCCAACGTGGACCAGTTTACGGTCGTCGAGAATCTCCCGAAGCGGCAGCGCCAGCCCATCCCAGGCTGCCTGCTGGCTTGAAAAGAGCGTATCACCCCCAAACGGAGGCACCTCAAGCGCGCACAGGACCGAACCGTTCGGGGGTTGGTCAAAAAAACTGAGGTCGGTATGCCACCCGCCACCAAAAACGCCGGCCCGATCGTCTGCCTCTTTTATCACGTGGGTCATCTCCGGATGCTGGCTTTTACCCGGGGCGTAAGGATTCACTATCGGTTTTCCAAAGACTTCGGACAACAAGCGGTGTTGACTGGCATCAAGATGCTGACCCTGTATCACCAGCACGAGATGCTCATCGAGCGCAGCTCGAAGTGATTGTCCAAGGTGGCTGGAGATGGTTTGTTTGAGATCGATGCCGGAGAGTTCCGCCCCTATCGTTCCGGTAAGCGGGGTGATCTGCATCATAGGTAATCGAAGTCCGGTTGACCCGCTTAGTTCTTGACGCCGTTGTGCCACAGCGTTGGAAACAGCGACTCGGGCATCGGCGTTCCGGGAGTGACGCCAAGATCCTCCAACGGAGGAGAGGTCTCACCGGCACGTTCGCAGTAGACCATGTCATCACCCAGCCACCGTGTGGAGAAGGCTCTGCGCCGGGTCTTGATCGGAGAATCTGTGGTGCCGTGTAAGGTCCGGAAGTCAAAGAGCAGGGTGTCTCCCGGCTCGAGCGCAAAAGCGCGGATATCCTCTTCTCGGAAATCGTCCTCGAGTCGCGTCACCGAGCTCATGCCCACATCGTCCTGTATATAGTCGGATCCGTCGACAAAATGACGGGGAAAGTACAACTGCCCACTCTTATGAGATCCTGCCAGAAAGCGCACTGCGGTCTCGGCCGGTGTTGCATCCAGAGAGATATAAATACTGACGTTCTGACGCCCATCGACACAGTAATAGGGTAGGTCATGATGCCACGGTGTTGCAGTCTGGGTGCCCGGCTCTTTGCAGAAAACATGCTCATGAAAAAACTGCGCGCGGGAAGATTGCATGAACTGCGCTGCCAGGGAAGCAGCCGGTGACTGGGACACAAAGTCGGTGTACTCAGGGATTCTGTGCCAGTTGCAGTAACTGTCAAAAAACCGGCCCGCGCCGCCTGACTTCACGCTGTCACAAGGAAAGGCATAATCATCCGGGTGGTCCATATTGCGCTGAAGGCCTGCCCTTAACGGGTCGACCCAGTCGGAGAAGAGTCCCCGGATGAGAATGACACCTTCTCGCTGAAAAAGGACGATGTCTTGTGCATCTGCCGTGAATTCCGATGGCGAGCCCAGTCCCTCTATCACGTCGGCTGATGGTCGCCAGTCAACAGTGGAGTGGTTTCCCTTTGCGTCTGATGTTTGCATAAGCGATTCCGTCAAAACAGCCTTCAGCAATACCCAGTCTATGGGAAGTGAATTTAGCGTAAAGAGCGCGCTATCCGAAGACCACACAATTTATCACGAAAGCAACCAATAGACTTTACCCTTGGGGCTTGCTAGGGTCCTCGCGAGTTTTCCTCTAGGAGACTCCAAATCGGTCAGAGGGCAAGTCCAGGACAATGCTGCGAAAGTACAGACAGAAGATCAATATACGACAGGCAATAGACCGCTCCGGCGGGCATCTGATCTATCGTGAGGAGGACTCTGGGCTTTACTTCTGCGGCCCCGAGAGCGTGCAGATCTGTTCGCTTTTGCGTCAGGTTTTCAAATCCCTCGAGGTATCGAGACGCTTCGAATACGCACGCTTTGACGACTTCGGGGCAGTCTTTGTGGGAATAAAAGTCGAGGTACAGTCGGATGAATACCCCGTCATCGCTTCGGCGCTGCGGCTCAGCGGGATGGAAATCAGCAGTCTTTAACCCGTGTGCTCAGAGGGCTTTTCAGCGAGAAACTGACCCCATCGCTGAGATCCAGTCCGGGCGCGATCAATTTTTTGTTGCCAATTGGTTTCGAGGCTTTGACGAACATTCTCGTCGATATCCAGGGTATGGATCGTTTCGAGTTCTGCTTCACTGAAAGTGATGAACTGATTCGTGACATCGAGCGCTTCCACCACTTCAAACCCCGCTTTTTTAATCAAATTTCGGTACTCGGGTACGCTACACAGGTGATAACCTCTTTGCCTCACATACCGGGTGAAATCTTCAGAACATGGTTTCTCTGAGTCGCAGTAATCCGTGAATAGCAGTTTTCCGGATGGTTTAAGGGCCGCGAAAAAAATTGAAAACAGTTTCTCTTTCTCTTTGATGTGCAGGAATACATCTCTGCTGTAGATGCCGTCGTAAGCATTTGTTACTTCAATATCCAGACAGTTCTGGTTGTACAGCGAAACCTGGTCGGCAAGGCCCGCTTCGGTTAGCCGCAGCTGGGCCAGTTCCAACATGTTGTCTGACAGGTCAATGGCATCGACGTTGAGACCGAATTTCTGCTTCATTAGAAATGCACTTCCGCCGAGACCACACCCTACATCAAGGACACGGCTCCCTGGTTTGAGGCCGAGTTTGCCGATTAGCCCGTCTGCGCAGCGCTTGCCACCCGGGCTGACAAAATTAGCACCGTAAACCAGTTCGTACTTGAGGATGGATTCGCGCGTGTATTGGCCAGAATCCAGAAAGGCCTGGTCTGCACTAGCTTCGCTATGCGCTAGGACCATTTTCAACAGCCGCAAGATGCTCGGAAAATGCTTCAGTCGCCATCAACATCCGACATCGTTGAAGCCGCTCCACAGCGTAAGCCCAAAAATCATCAACGGGATTCTGGTTGGCGTGCTGAACGACGCCCCACAGTGTCCACAGAAGATCACACATTGCCTTGTACATAATCATCCGACCTACATCAAAAGGATCGGGATGATGGCCAAAGTAGGCGGATAGCAGAATGCGCTCCTGTTCAGCCGAAAAATGCCCCTCGACCGAGAGGTCACCCAGATCCCACATGGGATCATTATTTCCCGCATATTCAAAGTCGATGACAAAAACCTTGTTTCCGTCATCGATACAGTTTTCGACCATCGGATCACAGTGACAGGGTGCTGAGGGAAGGGTATGCCGTGAAAGTGCGTTGCGCACGGCTTCGCCACTTTGCTGCACCGTGGCATAACCTTCCGGCAACTCGGCCTTGAGTTGGGTTAGTACCTCAAGATACTGATCGATTTGCTCAAAAAGATCAAAGTCCCCTTCGAAATGCTCGGGACTGTCATGAAGGTGCCGAAACGCCCGCCCCGTCCGTTCCAGTACCGCTGCATCCTTGAACCGGTCGACGCCCAGAGTGATCGCATTTTCGATAAACCGCGTAACCATGGTCCCGCTACTTGAATCGAAATGAACAATTTCTGCGTTGACCCCGGCATCGGCGGCAATCTGCGCGTTTTTCTGCTCGCGTTTTCTGTCAATGTAATGCTCTGTACCTTCTCCCGCCAGACGAAGTACGAATCGTCCATCGGGGGACTGCACCAGGAAATTACGGTTAGTCAGGCCTCCGAGTCGCTCCGTGGCAAGATCTTTCAAGTCGTACTGATTGAAAGGCGGAACCGAGGTCAGCGCCTCTTGAAGTGAATCATCCATCGGATCGCCCCCCAGTTAATTGACTGTCTGACTTAGCTTTACAGCAGTTTTACCGTATCTATTGTCTCGGCAGAAGATTTTCAGGATCGTAAAGTCCTTTACAGCCGATTGCTTCGACTTTAATGGGAAACGGCTCGTCAAAATATTCCAACAGGAGTTCGCGCCCTTCCTCGGCATAGGCTTTGGGGAGATAGGCCAGTGCAACGTTTTTCCCTACGGAGGGTCCAAAAGCGATGCTGGTTGTATAAGACCGTCTTCCCCGTTCATCGATCAGCACTTCTCCTGAGTCGGGATCGACGACAGGGCAGGTTCCAACCGGGTATCGTTCGACACCCGACTGATCGCGATTATCTGTCATGGTCAGGGTGCAAAGATAAGCCGGCTGAGAGTCAAGCGCTCGCTGCATGATATATGCGGACTTGCCATGAAAATCAGCGTCCTTGACTGTGGGGCGGGCAAGACCCGCCTCGATCAGGTTGTATTCGGTAAGTAGATCTGCATTCTGCAGGCGGAAGCTTTTTTCAAGGCGCCTTGAGTTCGCGTAGGTTTCCACGCCAACTGGAGTTGCACCCTGCTCGAAGATTAGATCCCAGAGCGACAATCCGTAACTGAAAGGAACATGCAGTTCCCATCCGGCTTCGCCGACATAAGAGATACGAAAAGCGAGAACCGGGATTCCCTGTACCGTAATCTCTTTGGTTGTAGCGAAGGGGAAATTAGCGGGATCCAGCTCCTGGGGCACATCTGCAACGGCTTGAATAATTTTGAGGGCATTTGGCCCCCACAGACCCAGGCAGGCCATGTGGTCGCTGCGATCTTCTATATAGACATTCCAACCCTTGTCCTGTGCCATACGGCTGAGCCAAAGGTGATCCCGGTTGCCGGCGTCCGCACCATCGACAATGCGAAAACGATCCTGCGCAAGCCGGATAACTGTGAGGTCAGCCCGTACCCCGCCCTCGTGATCCAGGAAATGGGTGTAGATACCTTTTCCGATGGCCGTATTTCCAGCAACCTTGGCCACACAGGCGTACTCCATGAGTTTCTCAGCGTCATCACCACTCACGTCATACACGGCAAAATGTGACAGGTTGATCATGCCGGCATTGTCCGACATGGCAAGGTGCTCGGCATTGGACACCCGCCAGAAATGCCGATTGTCCCATTCGTTTTCACGAACCGGCACCTGGTCGGCGTACTTCTCCAGCAGGTGCTCGTTGGCGGCATAGCCATGGGCGCGCTCCCAGCCAGCGAGTTCCATAAAGTATCCGCCTAATTCCTGTTCACGTTGCCAGAAGGGGCTCCGGCGCAGGCCGCGACCCTGCGTGTAGGGTTCGCGATCATGGACCGCCGGGTTATAGATCTTGAAAGCGCTTTCGTAACAACGCCCGCGGATGTATTCGGGCGTTTTCTGCAACGGGTAGTAGCGAGCCACATCGATGCTGTTGATGTCCGTCTCGGTAATGCCGTCGGTCATCATATCCACGAGCACCTTGGCGACGCCAGGGGCGTCTTTGACCCAGACTGCTTCGGCGTACCATAGACCGCGCGTTTTCGGCGATTCGCCGATTGATGGGCCCCCATCAGCTGTTACCTGCAGCAGGCCGTTAAATGAATGCCGTTCGTTCCAGCCGAGTTCACCCAGGATGGGCGTCAGTTCCATTGCACGCTCCAAAGGGTCGATAATCTGCTCGAGTTCCAAGTCGCGTTGGGAGGGCGACCAATGGGATTCACCTTTTTCGAGGAGATCTTCGGGGTGAACCAGTCGCGGATCTTTTTCTTCGTAGTAGCCCCATTCGATTTGTCCGCCTTCAGCGGTTGTGGGGTCGCCGGTGTCACGCAGGTAGGCAGAATTGCCCTGATCGCGTAAAAGCGGATATCCAATCTCCTTGCCGGTGCCGACGAATTCTTCGTACGGGCCAAAGAAAGAAAGCGGGTGATCAACAGGCATGATCGGAAGATCCTCTCCCGCCATCTGGGCGATCAGCCGACCCCAAAGGCCTGCGCAGACGATAACTGCGTCGGCAGCAATCGTACCGCGACTGGTTTCTACCGCCTGGATGCGGTCGTCAGCGATCTTGAAACCGGTTGCTTCGGTGTTCTGAAAGACCTGCAACTCGCCACTAGCTTCCGATTGATCGACCAGCTTGCCGGCAACGGTCTGGGACCTTGGGATCACGAGACCCGCATCTGGATCCCACATGACACCCTGAATCATGTCCTGCTCAATGAGCGGCATCTTTTCTTTGGTCTCTTCAGGGCCGATCATTTCCACGTTGGTTCCGAATGCTCGTCCCGAGCTGACCTTGCGTTTGAGTTCCGCCATACGTTCATCGTCATCATGGCGTGCGACCTCCAGACCCCCAACACGGCTGTAATGACCCATCGCGTCATAAAACTCAACGCTGTAGCGAGTGGTGTAGCAGGTCATGTTGTCATGTGCCGTCATGTAACAGAAGTCCGACGCATGAGAGGTAGACCCGATGTCAGTGGGTACCGAGGACTTGTCTATCCCGACAATGTCTGTCCAGCCTTTGGCAATCAGGTGGTGGGCGACGGACGCGCCGACGATGCCGCCGATACCGATAATGACGACATTTGCTTTTTCGGGAAAACTGGCCATGAATCACTCCTGATCTACTGCACGAATTCTGTAAACGTAAAATGCAACCGCCTGAAAACTGGGATGATGGATTCCTTCCGCGAAAGAGAGGTTACGCCTTAGTTCCGTGAAAAATCAACCGCAGGAGCGAAGCCATCATTGGCCGCAGGGCAGAATCCAGATCCCCAAGCCCTTCCTTACATGGATACACTCATCAGAACGATCCCGCCGACGACAATCAGGGCTGCCGTAACCCGATAGAGCAGGTGGCGCTCTTTTAGGAAAAATGCCCCAATGAGGACGGCGATGACCACGCTGGTCTCGCGCAGAGCTGAAACCCAGGCCATCGGATGTGTACTCATCACATAGATCACTAGTCCATAGGCCATCGCAGAAACCAGGCCACTAAACCAGAGGCCACGCCAGTGCGTCAGATAGTAGGTTCTCCATGTGGTCCGTCGCATGGCGAGCACAAAAGGGCAGAAGGTTGCAGCTTCCAGCACAAACAGCCAAAGAATGTAACTGAGTTCGGTGCCTGCCTCCCGTACGCCTAGACCATCGGATAAGGTGTATGCCGTGATCCAAAGCGCTGTCCCAAGAGCAAAGAAGACCGGTTTGAGCGCACCTTTACGCGGTAGGCCGTTTTCAAAACTGAGACTGACAATGCCGACACTGGCCACCGCAAGACCCGCCATTGCCAATGGTGGAAAGCGCTCGCCGGCGACCAACGTACCCGTTACGGCAACTAAAAGCGGCGCACTACCGCGGGCAAGCGGATAAACGACACCAAGATCCCCATGGCGGTATCCGTTCACCAGAAAGACGTAGTAGCCCCAGTGCAATGCTGCCGAAAGCGCAAGATAGGGCCAAGAGCCAGGATCCGGCAGAGGAAAGAAAGGCAGCAGGCACAGACCTAATACCCCTGAGCAAGCATGCATGAGGCCGATACTCAGCAACTTGTCGTTGCCCGCTTTAACAAAAGCGTTCCAGGAAGCATGCAGCAGCGCTGCCACCAGGACAAGAAGCATTACGGATAGAGTCATACCGAAAAATCTAAAACCGTCAGTTTGGGAAACTCAATAAGCGGTGTAACCCTCCGGGAGTCCGGACCAGTTTAGCCCAAACGGACAGATAGAAGCTGAGGGTTAGAGCATATATATCGGTATCTGTCGAAGCAAAGGCAAAACACTTTGTGGGATCTTATTTTGGATCGCTATCATGCCGAAGTAAGGGTGTATGAGGATAACATTTGGTAACTTGCCCTGTCCCTCAGGAGGTGATTCTGGAGGACACGCTAAGTCTTGAAGCGACTGCCGATGTCTGACCAACCTTGTTGCTAAGGGACCGGGTAGCTGACTAAAGCTGCGACCAGAAAGAGATGAAGACGCCACTCCCTCGGGAGCAATTTTCATTAAATGTCTCGCCGTAGATCCCGAGTTGAATCGACAGGTTCTCTTTTACCTGCCGCACCAATGAAAACTCTAGTTTTTGTGTATAAAAATCACTTGGGTTTTGATTGGTGATCGATATTGCCTCATGACCTGCAGATATAGTCGAAAACAGTTGCGCTAAAGCCATCAGCTCCGTTGATAGGAATATCCCTCCGGCTATGTCGATTTTAACTTCATCCGGATTTGATGACCCGCCTCTGACGTTGTAAGCACTTTCGAGATTAATAAAGGGTTTTCGCTTTTCCAAGCTTGAGGATCCCCAGAGCAGTCTTATCTCCGCATCATATTGTCCGGTACTGAAGGCCCGATCTTTGTTCGACTCGCTTAACGGAATTTTGATTGTTGGTTGAAGCGACAAGATGCTCCTCGAGTCTTTCCAAAGCTGAATGCGCGCAAGAAACTCAGGATCAGTCAATCCCTTATCTGTGTTGTCAGATTGAGAGGCATAGATATATCCATATTTTGCGCCAAGGGTGATCGTGTCGCGAAAGCCATACTCAAAGAGATTAATAGATTCATATTTCCGGTAGAGATCAGTTGGATTAGAGACTCCCTCGTTGTTAGTGAAAACTGAGGTTTCGTAATAATGCAGGGCGTTATAGTGGTCTTGATGCCCTGTCTCAACAAGCCATGCACCTGCAGAGGCTGCAGGTGAACCCAAAATCGATATTGTGCAGGTGACGATGGTTAATGCACGTTTCATAGTTTCGGCAATGCAAAGCAGTGAACGACTCATTGCTAATTCCTCAGTTTGGCGCCGCTTACCTTCCAGGTCGATTAGTGTAAACGACCAGAAGAAAGATGTATTTTAATACCAAGATTTTTTCGATAAATCGCGACCAGCAGCGCACCCGTCGTCAGCATCAGCCCGATCTGAAAAGCTGAATTGGCAATAGTCCAAACCGGGATCGCCGGAATGATCAGGATGGCGCTTATAAAGCTCGTTATAAAAATCAGGCGCGATTCGGTTTCAGGATAGTTCCATGCTTTTACAAAGGTCGGTACAGTGGCCAACGTATTCGCGGTGGTGGCGAGCAGTACTGCAACCAGGGGAGAGTCGGCGAGTTGCCAGAAAACCAGTGCCGCCAAAGAAAGCCCGCCACAAAACCAGTCGAAGCGTCCAAGACGCCAGTAGCTGTTTTTGTTTATAAAAGAAGCAAGAAAGATGACTCCGGGAACAATTCCGCCGATCAGCACTCTGATAGAGGCCCAGAGATCTGCATCAGCATCAAACGCCGCGCCCAAGCTGATCAACGGTGCCAGGGCCCAGAGCGACCAAGAAACCCGGTTGGGTTTTGTTTTGCCCGCAAGGGTGTCGCGCAAGTAATCATATCCACCCCAAAACATCAGCAGAGTGCTGATAACAACAAGGAGCTGAGGGAAGGTCATCTAGGTTATTCAGCGATCATGTAGAACTTGCGGAGGGTCTCGGTTACCTCCCAGACGCACTTGGTTCCTTTGGCGATAAAGAACGTATCTCCCGCAGCAAAAGTCTCGGAGGAACCGTCGGCGTTGGTCATGGTCACAGACCCGGAGATCACAGTCATCATCTCATGCACGGGATAAGCTTCGATATCTTCCCGGCAGGGGGCGCATTCCCATACGCCACTCAGGATCGAACCGTCTTCTGTCTGAAAAAAGGTATGGTTCGTCTCGCTCTGGTCGGAAGTCGTAAACGCAGAGGCTTCGATCATGTCGGACGACCTCATACCCGTAGTGGGGTCACCATCGGGTAGCAGTCGAAATACGTTGGTAGTCATGGTTCCTATTCCTCAAAATAGTGCTGAAAAGCGGCGATTAGGCGGGCAACTTTATAGCAACCCTATCCCATTGTGCCAACGTTTGGATTCACATGACAGGTGATAAGGATTTATTTGAAATCATCCGGAAGGTATTTAATACTCTTTCCTGGAACACTGCCGAAGATAGGTACCGCTGGAAACATCTGGCGCACGGGTTGAGGGATTAGGACTATTGGCTGAAGATCCAAAACAGTTTTCTTTCGGTGGGACAGCCGCGGGCTCCGAAGCATCCCACTGGCATTACACGCCGGAGTTTCCGCTGGAAACATCGCCGTACTTTCGGTGGCCTCTTGATATCCGTGCCATCCTGAAGTGGGCGGTATCCGGCTGGTTTCCGCTATCAGAGCGGCTAATTATTCTGATACTGTCTGTCGTGTCGTGGGCGTTTTTTCACCCTGCGCTGGAGCGTTGCCACGAGTTCGCGCCAGGCTGGATTGGTGAAATTTTTCTGCGCAACTTGGTCCTGATATTTATTGTCGCGGGCAGCTTGCACCTGTATTTCTATGTTTGGAAGGTGCAGGGTGATGAGCGCCGATATGACAGGCGACCCTTGGTGAAGAGCGGGCGCAAATTCACCTTCGGCTCGCAGGTGCGTGACAATATGTTCTGGTCGTGTGCAAGCGGAGTTACGGTATGGACGGCCTACGAGGTACTGATGATGTGGGCTCTGGCTAACGGCTATGCCCCTATGTTGATCATGCCATCTAGCCTGCCCTGGCTAATCCTGCTCATCCTCCTATTGCCTGCGTGGGAGACTTTTTATTTTTTCCTGATTCACCGGCTCATCCACTGGCCGCCATTCTATAAGCGGATACATGCCCTGCATCACCGCAATACCAATATCGGGCCGTGGTCTGGCCTATCCATGCATCCGATGGAGCATCTGATTTACCTAGGTACAGTATTGATCCACTTGGTCGTGCCATCGACACCCTTGCTGATTATTTTTCACCTTCAGTACTTCACATTGTCTGCAGCAACAACTCATACGGGCTATCAGGGCGTGATGGCGGGTAACCGCCTGATTCTGCCGCTGGGGACTTTCCACCATCAGATGCACCATCGGTATTTCGAATGTAACTATGGTGGACTTGAAATTCCCATGGATCAATGGACAGGTAGCTTCCATGATGGAACAGCGCAGTCACATGAGCAGTTTCTGGACCGTCGGCGAAGAAAAGTGACTGCCTGGGTTGGAGGGACAAAATCAGATTGATTGAACCCGCTTTGCGAGCTCCATCTGGCGGCACTAATCTGACTCTGTCGATCTACCAGATAAACACCGAAGGCACAGCTTTTCTCTGATAACCCTGCTTATTGATGTGGCTTTGTCATTGAAATCTTCAATTCGATGTTGAATACTTGTTTTTTTAAAATCCCGAGAATTCCAATATGCACCTGGCTCGTTTTCCCCGTATTCATCTGGCACACCTGCCAACCCCACTGGAGCGGCTTGACCGACTCTCAGAGTTGCTCGACGGTCCTGAGATATGGATCAAACGCGACGACTGCACAGGCCTTTCCACCGGAGGGAATAAGACCCGCAAGCTGGAGTTTCTGATGGCCGAAGCCCAATTGCAGGGCGCCGACCTTGTTATGACCCAGGGCGCCACCCAGTCGAACCATGCCCGTCAGACTGCGGCGTTTGCTGCAAAACTTGGTATGGACTGCCATATCCTTTTGGAGGACCGCACCGGGTCAAGGGAGGATAACTACAACCACAACGGTAATGTCCTGCTCGATTTCCTTCACGGTGCAAGCGCGGAGAAGCGCGGACCAGGGCTCGACATGAATGCCGAAATGGAGGCTGTGGCCGATAACTTCAGGAGTCACGGGAGAAATGTCTACACGATCCCGGGCGGGGGCTCCAATGCAACCGGGGCTCTTGGCTACGTGAACTGCGCCTTTGAACTTGTTGCTCAGGCCAATGATCGGGATCTTGTCATTGATCATATTGTTCACGCGACCGGCAGTACGGGCACGCAGGCCGGACTGGTAGTGGGTCTCAAGGCCATCCATGCCCAGATTCCAGTATTGGGCATTTCCGTCAGAGCCGGAAAAGAGGCGCAGGAGGCAAATGTCCTAAGGCTTGCCGAGGCAACTGCCGAGAAACTCGGCTGCCCCGCCGTGGTTGCCGCTGCGGATATCTCTGCAAATTCGGATTACGTGGGTGAAGGTTACGGGGTTCCAACCCCGGAAGGGGTCGAAGCGATCCGCATGTTTGCCGAGCGGGAAGCGATTCTGCTCGATCCTGTCTATTCGTCGAAGGGGGCGGCAGGAATGATTGATCTAATTCGCAAAGGCGCCTTCAAGAAAGGCGAGCGTATCGTTTTTCTGCATACCGGAGGTTCGGCCTCTCTGTTCGGTTATATGTCGACGTTCGGCTTCGAGAATCAACTAGAATCGTCGGCACAATAAACACAAATCAATAGAGCAATATTCGCCATGAGCCTAACCCCGTTTACCGGAAACTTCACCCAGCAGGAGTCAATCAGCGACAGTGCGATCGCGGCTGCGACGGAAGTCCTGCGTTCGGGCCGACTCCACCGTTACAACACGGCCGACGGTGAAGTTTCGCAGACGGCGCAGCTGGAAACAGAATACGCCGCCTGGCAGGGCAGCAAATATTGCCTCGCCTGTACTTCCGGCGGCTATGCCCTGAGCACTGCCCTTAAGGCTGCTGGCCTTGAATCGGGTGAACAGGTCCTGACGAATTCGTTCACGCTAGCGCCGGTCCCCGGCGCCATTGTGAACGCGGGGGGTCAACCTGTTTTTGTCGAAGTCACAAACAATCTTGTCATTGATCTCGATGACCTGGAAGCAAAAGCAAAATCCAGCGGTGCGCGTTTTTTCATGCTGTCGCACATGCGAGGTCATCTCGCTGATATGGATCAGATCATGGACATAGTTGCTGCTCATAACCTGATCCTGATCGAAGACTGCGCGCATACCATGGGGGCTTTATGGGATGGTAAGAGAAGCGGTAATTTCGGCCACGCCTCCTGTTTCAGCACACAGACCTACAAGCATGTGAATTCCGGGGAGGGCGGGTTCATCACCTCGGATTCACCGGAGCTCATGGCGAGAGCCATCATGTTGTCTGGTTCGTATATGCTCTATGAGCGTCATGGAGCGTCTCCGGACCCGTCAGTCTTCTCTACCATCCGGCTTCAAACGCCCAACTGCTCAGGCCGCATGGACAATCTGCGGGCGGCAATTTTGAGACCCCAGCTTGCGGAGTTGGAGTCGAACGTCAGCCGCTGGAACGAACGCTACAGAGCGATCGAGAACAAGCTTCGTGAGGTTTCTTCTGTTCAGGTTCCCGTCAGGCCGCAAAAAGAGACTTACGTTGGCAGTTCGTTTCAGTTTTTGATTCCGGGTATCTCCAATGACGATGCCCGCCAGTTTGTTCAGGCCAATAAGGCGCTCGGCGTGGAACTCAAGTGGTTCGGTGACCACGAGCCCCATGGTTACACTAGTAATCACAAGAGTTGGCAATACACAAATCTCCAGTCATTGCCGGTAACGGACGAAGTGCTTGCGGGTCTGTTTGATATTCGGATACCGCTTACTTTCTCGCCGCAGAACTGCGAGCACCTCGCTGCGATCATTGCGCATTGCGCCCAATCTCTTTTAAACAAGGCTGCTTGAGCGTCTGACGGGCCTTAGAGCCCGTTTTGAGAATTCGGGGCGACATCAGATCGACCCGGAACCTATCAAAACACGATGAGTATCCTCATCGGATCACCAATGCCCGGAATTACTTCGCGGATGCCCGCGTCGGAGTGTGTGGCGCGATTCCTTCTGGCAATGAAAACATGAAGTGGGAAACAGTATTCTTCTTGAAAGTAGAATGTCTCCCAGATCACAATACTTCCGGGGTCCGGCGAAGACGGCGGAAGGGAAATCAACAAAGGAGAAGACTATGGCTTCACTCTTATACGAGGTGAAAGACGGGATTGCGTGGATTAGGTTCAACAAGCCTGAGATTCTTAACGCGTTTGATGCCGATGAATGCCGGCATTTTGTGAAAACCCTGAAGGAGGCGGCTGAGGATAAGGCCGTCAAGGCCATTATTCTCTCCAGCGTCGGGCCGGCATTTTCCGCCGGAGATGACCTCAAGGCCGCGCTCGAGGAGTACCCGCATATTCAATCCGGTGAGATTCACCCGATTCTCGATATCGTCGAGGACATTACAGAGAATCTTCAGGAAATTCCGAGAATCATCCGCCGCGCCCCGAAAGTGGTCATTGCTGCGGTGCGTGGTTATGCCGTGGGCGCCGGGTTTGAGATCTCAATCGACTCCGACATGATTGTTGCTGCTGAAGATGCTGTCTTTGGTTTTCCAGAGAGCAACGCCGGTATGACGATTACCGGGGGTGCGACAAAACTATTGCCCATGATTGTGGGCCTGAATAAGGCTAGAGAATTGATGTTGACCGGAGAATTCATCGATGCTGAAGAAGCTTACCGGATTGGCCTCGTGAACAAGCTGGTTCCGGTTGGCGAAGAAGAAAAAGAGGCCGAGCGCCTCGCTCGCGTCGTGATGTCCCGGGCACCCATGGCGGTCATTCATCATAAACGGATGGTGACGCAGTCCACCGAAGCGGACTTTGAAACCGCGTTAAACCTTGAGAAACAGACGATCGCAACGCTGGTTTATTCTGAGGATTACGGAGAGGCAGTGCAGGCGTTTTCAGAAAAACGAAAACCGCAGTTCAAAGGCCGTTAGCCATGGGGTTTTTTGATGACCAGCGTCATCATGACCTGCCAACCGTCCTCGATTATCAGGTACAGCGCCGTCCCGACAAGCCCTGGATTCTCTCGGGCGAACAGGCATTCAGTTACCGGGAGGTCGATAACCTCTCGGGCCGACTGGCTCAGGGACTCAGTCGTGCTGGTGTTGTCACCGGGGATACCGTGCTTTGCATGTCCCAAAATCGTGTCGAGCAAGTCTTTCTCTGGTGTGCATTGGCTAAATGCGGTGCTCTACTCGTCCCGGTCAATACGCACTACCGCGGTAATATCCTTTCGTACCTGATTAATGATTCTCTCGCGGAAACGATCGCAATTGAAGCGGAGTTTCTACAGCAACTCATCGATGTTTGGGATCAACTGCTTCACCTTAAGCGGGTGATCCTCATCGCCGGGAAGCGCAAGAGTCCAGGACCGGTTTGGGAACAGATCAACAGTCGCTATAAGACCCATCAATATTCCGACATTCTGGATGATGAATTATTTGATGGCGATATGCCCGGTTATCGCGACTTCATGGGCGTGTTTTACACCTCGGGCACGACAGGGCGTTCCAAAGGTGTCACGATGACGCACGCTCATGCTTTTGAGTATGCCCGCGGTGTCACGGAGATGCTCGAATTACGCGAAGACGATGTTTATTGCTCACCTCTGCCGCTCTTTCATATTGCAGGATTGCTGGCTACTGTTTATGCCGCCGGGATCGTTGGCGCATCAACGGCAATTGTTGGACCCTTCAGTGTTGAGCGCTTCTGGCAGGATGCAAAAAAATATCGGGTGACCACCACGTTCCTATTGGGTGCGATGGCAAATTTCATCTACAAGCAGCCGATAACCCCGCATGACGCCGATAATCCCCTAGAACGGGTATTAATGGTGCCGCTGATACCCGAGGTGGAGACGTTCAAGGATCGTTTTGACTGTATGGTTTCAACCACTTGGGGCGGTACCGAGATGAACTGTCCGACGCAGTCGGGATTTGAATTGGCAGACAACAAATCCTGCGGTCGGGTTCTTGAGCATCGCTATGAAGTAAAAATCGTCGATGAATTTGACCATGAGGTGCCGAACGGAATCCCGGGCGAAGCGCTGGTGAGAACAAAAGTACCCTGGATTGCGACAAATGGCTATTGGCAGCATCCCGAGTGGACCGCAGCGTTGCTGAAAAATCAATGGATCCACACCGGCGATATGCTCTCCAAAGATGAAACTGGGAACCTGTACTTTGTCGACAGGACAAAAGATGCCATCCGGCGTCGCGGTGAGAACATATCGTCGATGGAGGTTGAAAATGAAGTTAACGCCCACGATCAGGTGGTAGAGAGCGCGGTCGTCCCGGTTGCCTCAACCGATACCGAGCAGGAAGTGTTGGCGGTGGTCGTATCGAAACCTGAAGAACAAATAGACCCCGAGAGTCTGATTCGATTTCTGGAGCCCCGTCTTCCGTATTTCATGATTCCGCGATATATCCGTTTCGTCGATGCTCTGCCGAAAACGCCGACGGGAAAAATTCAGAAATACATGGTGCGCGAACTGGGTCTGACGGAAGGCGCCTGGGACCGCGAAGCTGCCGGCGTGAAACTCAAACGGTAAGTGACGGGTACGGACGCTTCGTCAAAGAGTTACCCGATAACACGCTGAGGAAAAGGATCAATGTCTAGCCGTGAAAAAAGTATCAGGCGCGAATACTCGGCCGTGTATTCTCAGTTTGATTCGCCGCTTATCCAGAAAATTCGTTCTGAGGCTTTTGAGGAAGACATCGGTCAGCACTCGTGGATTATCGCGAAAGATTTGCGGGAGTATCTGGACTGGCTTGCTTTGTCTACAACAGATCAGATTCTGGATTTTGGCTGTGGGCCGGCCGGCCCGTTGACCTATGTGGTAAGTCAAACCGGCGTAAAGGCTATCGGTGTTGACATCAATGCTACTGCGCTTGCGTCTGCGCAAAATCGGGTTTCGACGATGGGGTTAAGTGAGCGAATCGAACTCAAAAACGTGACCGAAGAAGTCACACTGCCTTTTAAGGATGATTGTTTTGATGCCGTGATCAGTATCGATGTGGTGATGCATCTTCCGGATCGGACACAAACCTTCTCCGAGCTATGGCAGGTGCTGGCTCCGGGTGGCCGCTTTCTTTTTACCGATGCCTGTATAGTCAACGGCGCTCTGTCGGACGAGGACATTCGGGTACGAAGCCATTACGGCATCAGTCACTTCGTCCCTGATGACTTCAATGAGTCGGCACTCACGGGCGCAGGCTTTGCGCTTGAGAAAAAAGAACAGCACAGTGACGGATTGATTGCCATCTGCAGCGGCCGTTGGAAGGCGAGAGAGAAATACAAGAAAGAACTGATAACCGAATTTGGTGAGACCACGTTTGAGCATGAGCAGACTTATCTTAAGAAGCTCGTCGAACTCTATTCAGAGAAGAAATTGCTGCGTTATGCCTACCTTGTACAAAAACAGTGAGGTGAATCGATGAGACGTTAATGCGTAGTGATGACTGATGCCCTGGGCCTATTTGTCCGGATCGGCAATGAGCGCCAATCCATAGAGCATTACAGTCGCCGCGAGAAAAGCGGTCATTCCGCCGACATCATGAGGCGGGCTCACGGTGTTGACGTCCACAGCAACGATGTCGAGGCCGCGAAGGCCGCTGATTAGAGAAAGCCCTTCGCGGGCCGAAGCGCCTCCGAAGGTGGGTGTGCAGACCCCGGGCGCACACGAGGGATCAAAAAAATCCATGTCAAAACATAGGTAGACCGGTCTGCCTGCAAGCCGGTCATGAAGTTCTGCCACGACATCGGTAATTCCGCGCGAAGTTAGGGACTCTCCGTCTATCAGTTGGTATCCCTGTTTGCGTGTGTGATCAAAAACGCCAGGAACCATCACCGTGCCTCGGGCTCCAATATGAAAAGAGTTCCCGGTATCGATCAACCGCTCTTCGGCTGCCCGCGTGAAGGTGGTGGCGGTGTTGTAAAGGTCATTCGTTCGGGTTCCATTGCTGGGATAAGTATCGGTGTGGGCATCTATATGAATGAGCGCAAGATCTGTATGCATCTTGCTGAGGGCCCGCAACTGCGGCAGGCTGACCAGCCCGTCGCCTCCCATTGTCACGGGCACAGCACCCGCCTGACAGATCTCCGACACGGCGCTTTCAATTGTTGTCATAGCGCTTTCAACTTCACCCGCCACGCAAGCCACGTTTCCGCAGTCCACCAGGTTCAGTAGCTCCAGAGGATTGAAGTCAAAGTCCGGCGGATAATAGGGTCGCACGAGCGAAGACTGTGTGCGGATAGCATCGGGCCCCTGACGGGCTCCAATTCGGGTTGGGTGCGTACCGCAATCGAAAGGAATTCCCAGAATCGCGGCGCGACTACCTGTGGGATCTTGAGAGAAGGGGATCCCCATGTAACTCATCGGGATAACCCGTGATGATGTTTCACTCATGATATGCATCTCTTTCGGTTGTCTTTCAGTTTTCTCAGACACGGTAGGTGAGTACGATTTTCATGGTCTACCGGAGTGCGGGGATACCTGCATCACCTGATCCAGTACCCAGTTGGCCAGCGCATGGACAAGCGCTTCTTCTTTGGCAAAGCGTCCCTGCGCCAAAGGGGCAGCACGGCTGCCTGTTTGTTGTGCCTCACAGATGGCGTTGTCTTCGGGGGTTGCGGTATCCCATCTTTCAAAATAGGCCTGAACCTTTTCCTCAAAATCAGGCCTTGCAATGACATCGGCAGCAAAGCACGAACCCACCTCGAGGCGGGAGCGGTCGGCCGACTCCGGCCGGACGGCAAGCCACCACATGCTGTCTGGTGCGAAGACAAACTGGGTACAAGGATAGATGTTGGTAAAGAAGGTACTGGTCGTCTGATCTGTGGGGATATGGGGACTGACCGGCAGAGCACCATCATCTTCGTTGAGTACTGAGAGCGTCTGCTTGCCAGCGACAAAGACGCGCAAGCATGACCATTCACCTTCTGTGGCGGTGGGCTCGGACTGCTGGCGTCCCAGTGTTTCCCGGTGCACTGTTCCCGTGTGATAGGTCTCCAGTGCATTTTCCATCAGGAATTTCCAGTTAGCACGAACGTCAAACGAGATTCGTCTGACGCATCGTAGATCGGCGGGTACATAGTCCGTAAAAAAATCGGGCATGTTGCCAAGCCATTCCATAAGGGTTGGGCCGGAGTCGCTATATCGAATAAAGAGAAAGCCCGCCCACGCTGAAAGTGTGACCGCTGTCAGGCCGTAACCCCCGGTATCGAAATCGAGCGCGCAGTCCATCCCTGGCGCCCGCAGCAGTTTCCCGTCACAAGTGTAGACCCAACTGTGATAGGGACAGACAATCTGTCGGGCTGACCCACTCCCGCGGAGCAGTTGCGTTCCTCGATGGCGGCAGGCGTTGCGAAAGGCCTTGATTTCCCCCGTCCCAGATCGCGTAACGATCACTGAACCGGGAATACCATCGAAGGTGAGGTAGTCACCGTGTTCCGGGATCTCGTCTTCGCGACCGACGAAATGCCAGCATTTATCGAAAATCGTTTCCACTTCGCGCCCATAAAAGGCAGGGTCCGAATAGCACCAGCCCGGAAGCGTGCTGGCCTCAGTCAATGGGCTTCGCACCTTCTGGTAAAGCTCAGGGTCAAAAAGATTGTCGGGGGTCATGAAGGAGTGTGTTGACCTGGTCCGTTAGTCTACTTATTGAGTTTAAGTTGATAAAGTGAACAGTCTACAATTGACTCCCCCAGATGTGAATCGTA
>JBMUHF010000077.1:0-2299 GCA_050302555.1 Arenicellales bacterium
TCTCGAATCAGTATCATTTGGGGCTCAAACGGGATGTTATTGGTGCGCCCATTCGGGCTGATCTTCTTCGATAACCTGAGCAATGGGTCGACGTCGCGAGAAGTCTTCTTCGTAATATCTAAAGTATGCCAGACGGAGTTCAGGATGGCGCCAACACAGATAACCGTCACCTGTGTCAAAACCGACTTCCCATAGGCCCGAAACCCGTAGACCCAACCGCTGCACTTGAGAGATCCATTTCCTGACAATCTGCTCAAATTCGCTCTTCATGGGGCTCTGCCGCGGATCACAATCAAGCAGCGCGGTCATCTGATCCTGGTAGGGTGCAAGTTCCTCCGATGCGGCGGCGGTTACCTTTCTCAAGATCGGCAGCACCTGTTTTGCCTCGGAAAGAGAGAACTGCCTCGTTTCGCCCGGATGACCGATTGAAGCGATCACCTCCGCTGACAATGGACTAGAGATCACTAGGGGCGTTCCAGAAAGTGGTGTACCCGAACCCGCATCAGGTAAAGTGACCCGAAGTACGCGATGGCCCCCACCATGATCAAGATGAAAAGCCTGGCTACCCGCTCCATAAGCGTGGCCTCCAGCCACGGAACCTGTCCTCCCTGGCCAAAATACAGGGCAACGGCCATGATGACCGTCGCGATTACCGAGCGGACCAGAAAGAGCGCCCAGCCCTGACCCGCCTCAAAAAAACCAGACCCTTTTAGCTTTCGATACAGAAGCGCCGCGTTGACCAGTCCCGCGACACTGGTGGCAAGCGCCAAACCGACGTGCGCAAAATGCCATACGAGCCCCAGGGCAACGATCGCGTTAATCGCCATTGCGATAGCCCCAATCACCACCGGTGTGCGGGTATCTTTTCTGGCATAAAACCCCGGCGCAAGCACCTTCACCAAGACAAAGCCCGTTAGCCCCAGCGCGAACGCTGCCAGCGCCCGGCTCGCCATCACCGCGTCGTCGGCAGAAAACGCACCGTATTGAAACAGGGTCACCATCAGTGGAAAAGCAAGGACTGCGAGTCCTGCAGCAGCCGGGAGGCAGATCAAGAAAACCAGCCGCAATGCCCAATCCAGGGTCGCACGGTAGTTATCATCATCTGACTCCGCGACCTGCCTAGAAAGCACCGGCAAGATCACAGTTGCCAGAGCGATCCCGAACACGCCGAGTGGAAACTCCATCAAACGATCGGAGTAGTACAGCCACGACACACTCCCCGTCACGAGAAACGAAGCAAGCACCGTATTGATCAGTAGATTGATCTGCGCAATGGATACACCAAAAATTGCCGGGATCATCAGCCGTAAGACCTGCCCTACCCCTTCGGCACCTGCTTTTTCGTCGTCAGTGTTCGCCCGCAGTCGAGGGGTAGGAAGCCGATCGAGCCTTCTCAGAAAGGGAAACTGAAACCCCAGTTGCACGAGTCCGGCGACCAGAACGCCTCCTCCGAGCACCACTGCAGCGTTTTGGGATGATGGAACAAAAATCCAGACCGTAGCGATGAGACAAAGATTCAACAGGATCGGTGTTGCCGCCGGGGCGCCAAAACGGTCATGGGTATTCAGGATTCCCCCCGCCAGTGCGACCAGAGAAACGAAAAAGAGATAGGGGAAAGTCAGGCGAAGTGCTGCGACTGTTGACTCGAACCGTACGGGGTCATCCATGAAGCCAGGCGCCATTACACTCACCAAGGAAGGTGCACCCACCACCCCGACGATCGTAAAAAGGACTAGGGTCAATCCGAGTCGACCCGCCATGAGATTCAAAAAAGCGCGGACTTCTGCGCGTGGATAACGCGCCTCATACTCTGAATACACCGGAACAAAAGCGACCAAAAGCGCCCCTTCGCCGAATATCCGGCGGAAAAAATTGGGTATCCGAAAGGCAACAAAAAACGCATCTGCAAGCGCCCCGCTCCCCAGAAATTGGGCAAAGGCAATATCCCGAACCAGGCCAGTGACTCGGGATATGAGAGTCATCGACCCGACCGTGCCAACGTTTTTAACCGTCACCAAAGGCATACTCCGCCCTAAAACCCCCGATTTAAACAAGCCCATTGACAAAAATGCCGTAATTCCGGATACTTGCGCGTCTTTTTTTTCCGGAAGAAACCCTTGGCCAACACAGCACAGGCACGAAAGCGCGCCCGGCAAGCCGTAAACCACCGCGCCCGAAACATGTCCCAGCGCTCAAACATGCGCACCGCAATCAAACGCTTCAACCACAGCGTACAAGAGGGTGACACCGCCGCGGCCGAAACGGCATACCGCGAATTGACCTCGAGCGTCGACCGAGC
>JBMUHF010000078.1:0-20183 GCA_050302555.1 Arenicellales bacterium
GGCGATGGTGCCTATGTTTTTGATGCCAAAGGCAATCGTCTATTGGATGGTCCTGGCGGCATGTGGTGCGTCAATGCCGGCCATGGCCAGCAAAAGATTGTTGACGCGATTCATCAGCAGGCCGCGCAGTTGTCGTACACCAGTCCATGGAGTCATCCGACCGAATCCGCAGCCCGCCTGGCTGATCGTCTTGCTGCCGTTGCGCCTGGAGATCTTGATCACGTGTTTTATGCAACGGGCGGATCAACCGCGGTAGATTCGGCGCTGCGTTTTATGATGTTCTACAACAATGTCTTGGGCAGGCCGGAAAAGAAACACATTATCTCCCGTCATGACGCCTACCATGGGAGCACTTATCTTGCCGCTGCCGTGTCAGGAAAAACCCGGGATAAGAGTTGGCTCGATACAAGGCTCGATACAGTACATTTTATTTCATCTCCCAATCCCTACCGTCGGCCGGAGGGGATGAGTGTGGACGCCTTCAAACAGTTTTTAATCAAAGAAATGGAGGATAAGATCCAGGAGGTCGGCCCGGATAAGGTAGGCGCTTTCATTGCAGAGCCGATACTTGCCTCTGGAGGGGTTATTGTCCCTCCGCCGGGCTACCATGCCGCGTGTCTCGAGATCTGCCGCCGCCATGACATCATATATATATCGGATGAAGTGGTGACCGGATTCGGTCGCTTGGGCCACTGGTACGCATCCGAACCTGTTTTCGATATCACGCCGGACATCATTATTTCGGCCAAGGGCCTGACTTCCGGGTATATCCCCCTGTCCTGTGTGATCATTTCCGATAGGCTGATTCAGGCGGTCAGTGGCGACAGCGACCGCGGCTCCGTTTTTTCCAATGGCTTTACCTACTCGGGTCATCCAGTTGCTTGCGCGGCGGGAATTGCCAATATGGAAGTCTTTGAATCGCAGGGACTGCTTGAGAATGCACGGGAGGTGGGCCCCTATATGCAGACTCAGTTGCAGACCTTGTCGGATCTTCCCATCGTGGGCGATATCCGTGGCATGGGGTTGATGGGCTGTGTTGAGTGTGTTGTCAGCCAGGAGAGCCGAGAACCTCTGGAATTGGACTACGAGGTAGGTAGTCGAATCGATCAGCACTGTCAGGCGCTGGGTTTGTTGGTTCGACCGCTGATCAATATGTGCGTAATGTCTCCGCCGCTATGTATCACCCGCGAACAGGTCGACGAAATGGTCAGCATCCTTCGTGAAGGGATCGTACGTACCATGGAGGATTTGAACAAAGAGGGAGTGACAACCTTCGATTGAGCGATCCTATTGAGCAGATCAGCTAACGATCATGACTGAAACACTGGTAATTGCCTTTACCACTTTTTTTGCCACTGTCGGCCCAATCGATATAGCAGTCGTATACGCCGCGTTATCACGCGGAATGCCGCCCCGGCAGCGTCGGCGCACTGCTGTACGCGCTGTGTTTCTAGCCTCCTGTCTGCTATATGCATTTGTCCTGTTTGGCCAGGTACTCCTTGACCGCCTTGGTATTTCTATTCCGGCGTTGCAGACCGCTGGCGGCATCCTGTTGTTTCTGGTCGGGCTGGATATGGTTTTTGCCCGTCATTCCGGTGTGGCGTCGACAACCCGGGATGAGGATCGAGAAGCCCGCGAGCGAAAGGATATCGCGGTATTCCCGCTTGCCACGCCCTTGATCGCGGGGCCGGGCGCAATCGGTGCCGCGATTTTGCTAATGACCAATGCCGGGGACGATTTAGTTAAGCAAGTGGCCGTGGGCGCAAGCCTAGGCTTCGTGCTCCTGCTAACCCTGGCGTTATTGCTTGTGTCAGGTCAGGTACAGCGACTGCTCGGCGTGACAGGCATGAATGTGATCAGCCGGATATTCGGACTTCTCTTGACGGCACTCGCTGTGCAGTTCGTATTTGATGGAATTAAGGGCTCGGGCCTAATCAACGTTTGAGCAGTGTTGGTGATGGATTGTGCGCCTGGGCGTACTCGTGGCAGGCGTGCCAGTCCTTCGCAAAGTGGTCGCGGATGTGATCGAGGCTGGCCGGCTGGATCAGCGGACTGGGATCAAGGAGCGATCTGGGGACCAGTTTCGCAGCGCCCAGGATGCCATAGCAGGCCCACAGCCTAAGACGTCGTTGCACCCGGTGAACTCCCGGATGCCGCGCCGGTTTAGGAACCTCGGAAAAAAGATGCTTTCCCACCCGCCGCATGATTTTGAGTTGACCATCGCTCCACGAACTATGCACCACTGACAGATCAATTCGGTCACGCCGATAACGGGCACCGGTGAATGCACACAATTTATCAATAAGTGCAAATGGATCCGTCTTCAGTTCCTCATGGAAAAGGACCAGTGGCCTTGAATTGAAACGTTTTTCAATAGACTTGATCATCGGCATAAAGCGCATCTGTGGCTCGCCCCAAACGAGCGGTTCAGAACTGTCCATATCGGCATAACGCTCGAAGTCCATGCTGCCCCCATTTTTGAGGTAGCGTCGGTAATGGGAGGCGATCCAGCGGTCATGCCGACGCAGCACCAGAATGATTCGCGCATCGGCTTTAAACGCAGCAAACTCATCGAGGCGTTGGCCCAACCGGTAGGCGGCCTCACGCGAGATCAGATAGCGTTGATCACGGGTTCGTTCGATCAGAGTTCGGTAACCGCGATAACGGTCACGAGGTACATAATGGATATCTTCCAGTTTTGGAAAAACCTGGTTCTGCAGGTAGGTCGAGGCGGCTTTACCCAGACCAACATGATAGAAAATCTGGTATTCGTTGGGATCTCGGGCCACGGTCTGCCGGCTGGCGTTCGCCCTTAGTTAGTGCGTTCGGTCTGTGCGCGCTGGGCCAGATAGTTCATCAGGTCAATGAGTTCGTTGTGACCCCCAGCCCAGGACACCTTGGTCCGATACTTTCCGTCGATAATAATTGTTGGCACACCGTCGGTTTCGTATCGACCGGACATGTCTGCAGCATGTGCGACCATGGAGTCGACACCAAAAGAATTGAAGGTATCGAGTATGGGTTGCGGATCGAGACCCTGTTCTGCCACCCAATCTGCGACCTGCTCTACTGAGCTGAACCTTTTTTGCTCTTCATGGATCGCTTTGAAGTAAGGCTCGTGCAACCGGTCTACTAGGCCAAGGGCGACAAAAGTGTAATAAGCCCGGGCATCGAACGCCCACGAGCGGTTAAGAACCGCAGGGAGTCTGACGAATTCCACGAAGTCGGGTTTGTTCTTCAGCCATTTGTTTAGGTAGGGCTCCAGCGCATAGCAGTGTGGGCAGCGGTACCAGAAGAGTTCGAGTACTTCGATCTTGTCGCCCGTATGCACGGGCTGGGCTACCTGAAGCTCAAAAAAGTTGACATCCTGCTGATACTCTTGGGCTGCGCTCGGCAGGCTTAAAACAAAAAAGAGACTCAGGGTGCTTAAGACTTTATTCATTTAAGTTTCCTCTGGAGGGATGCTTTTGTCAGTTGAGACGTGCGCCCAGCAGTTCTCGGAGTCCGTCGAAGCTGCCATTGCTCATCATCACAATCTGGTCGCCGGGTTCTGCTATGTCACAGACTGTATCGACGATCTCTAAAACGGAATCACAGACAGTAATTTTAGCCCCGTCGGTTAAAGGTGTCAGTTCCGAAGGATCCCAATCAAGATCATCGCGCCGGCGGATAATAGCCGCGTCTGCGATCGACAGCGCCTGCGCGAGTTCTGCACGATGAACCCCGCGCTTCATGGTGTTGGAGCGGGGTTCCAGAATTGCGATCAGTTTTCCACCGTATTCCACGGCCTGAAGTGAGCGCAGGGTTTCACGAACCGCCGTGGGGTGGTGCGCGAAGTCATCGAATAACGCGATTGATGATGAAGGGTTGGTCCGCTCAAGGCGACGTCTGGGTGCCTGAAATTCAGCCAGCGCTGCGCAGGCAGTCGCAGGTTCAGCACCAATGATCTGACTAGCAGCGATCGCGCCGAGCGCGTTCGCCATATTGTGTCTACCCATCAGGGTCCAGTTTACCGTGGCCACACGGACATTTTCGTTGAAGACCTCGAAGCGTCGGCAGTCGGCCTGTAGCGCAACGGCACGCCAAGTTGCCGGCACGTCAGTACAGCTGTAGGGGACGATCCGGGACCAGCATCCGCGAGCGAGCAGTTCGTTCAATTCGGCGTGATCTGCATTGACGAGTATCACGCCGTCCGACGGCACGCTTCGCAGTAGATACTCGAACTGTCGCTCGATGTCGCCAATGCTGTCGAAGATATCAGCATGGTCAAACTCGAGGTTGCCAAGAATCAGGACATCAGGACGGTAATGAAGGAACTTCGCGCGTTTATCAAAGAATGCCGTATCGTACTCATCTGCCTCAATAACGAACCAATCTCCAGTGCCGAGTCTTGCCGAGACGTCGAAATTCCCAGGAACACCTCCGATCAAAAATCCAGGTTTGATTCCGCATTGATCCAGAATAAAGGCAGCGATGCTGGCGGTTGTCGTTTTGCCGTGTGTGCCGGCGACTGCCAGCACGGGCTTTTGCGGAATAATGGTTTCCCGCAACCACTGGGGTCCGGAGGTATACGGACAGCGCTGATTCAGAATGTGTTCGACCAGAGGATTGCCGCGGGACAGAGCATTCCCGATCACAAACAGTTCCGGCTCAGTATCCAATTCCTCCGGATGGTATCCCTCCTGTATTGCGATATCCTGAGAATGCAGAAGATCGCTCATGGGGGGGTAGACCGCCTGGTCACAGCCGCTGACAGAGAAGCCTGCTTCCCGGGCAATCAACGCAAGCCCTGCCATGAACGTCCCGCCGATACCTGCGATGTGGACCGAGGATTTCAAACAGATGGGCTACCGCTAAAAGTCATGATGGCGGCCATGATCACCGATTGACAAGCGACGATGATCAGTAATGCAAGTCCCATGCCACATTCCATTGCCTGTCGGAGGATCGAAGCCATCACGGTGAGTGACCAGATGGCGATTGCTGCCGCGATGAGCAATGGAGTCGTTAACACCATCACCGGGTCGGGTCCGTCTGGCAGTAGGCGTTCATGCCACCCGAAGAAAGGAAGCGCCAGCAGCTGCAACAGCGTGGTTGCCCCGAACATGGCAGTCAGGGTCTGTGTTGAGCGTTCAGAAAGACTGCGGAAACGCAAAAGCAGGCTGATCAGAAATGCAAACAACAGTACCTGACCGACCGACATGAACATTCCCCGAATTAGTCCAGCATTGGGGACGGCATTGATCGCACTCGTAATGACCGCGAGGGCAGCTGTTGCGAGGAGCAGTGCTTCCGAGCGTGGCACATCCTGGGCCTGGTGTCGAAACAGACAAAGATTGATGAACAACTGAAGATATCGAGCCATGAGGTTTAATCACTGATGATAACTTTTCGATGATATCATCAGAGCGAATCATTCTCGTGTTCAAAAAGACCAAAACTCCCGTTGACAGCGAGCGCACCGTTGAACTCTCAGCCGTTCTGGATAGACCGCCAGCAAGATCTTGATACCTGGGTTAACCATGCTGAGGTGGCACCATGGCTTGGCGTTGATACAGAATTTGAGCGGGTTCGAACCTTCTTCCCCCGGTTCTGCCTGCTTCAGATGTCAACGCCGGAAAAGGCTGTGTGTATCGACCCATTGGCGGACCTCGATTGGGATGGGGTCCGGAATCTGCTTACGCAGACGCGTCCGACGAAGATTTTTCACGCAGCTCGCCAGGACCTGGAAGTGCTGCACAATTACCTGTCTGTAATGCCTGCGAACGTTTTTGACACACAGATCGCTAGTGCGTTCTGTGGGCACGGCGAGCAGGTGGGGTATGCCCATCTGGTCAAGGAAATATGCGGCGTCTCGCTGCCCAAGGCATTTACCAGAACGCCATGGTGTCGACGCCCATTAAGTGAAGAGGAGATTCAGTACGCTCTAGATGATGTGCATTACCTTGGCATTTTGTATGAGACCTTGAGTGCTGAACTTCAGGGTCGCGGACGCGCATCCTGGCAGTCTGATGACTGCGCTGCGCTGGTATCTGATCAGGTTTTGCAAAAGGCGCAGCGCGCTCCAATTCATCGAGTAATGCGGGCATGTGCGGGGATGGATGACGCCTCACAAAGTGTGGCGGCGGCGCTGGCAAAGTGGCGGGAAGATTTGGCCCGAGAAAAAGATCGTCCGCGGGAGTGGCTGTTGTCCACCGATGTCCTTGTTGAGGTCGCACGCACGCGTCCTCAGAATTTACAAGCGTTGGCGGCGGTCCCTGGCCTTGAAAAGTCCATACTAAAGCGCCGGGGTGAAGAGTTGCTGGGGGTGATTTGTGCCAGCGAAACTCCTGCCTCTGATTTCACCCCAATGCCTAAGCCGATTAGGCCCGATGCTGCTTTGAAGGCTTTGGGAAATGCTTTGTGGAAGCATCTCAAGGAAGCGTGTGAACACGAGGATATTCCGACATCGGCTGTTGCTCGTAGAGACGAGATCCGTGCATTGGCGGCTGGTGAGCGTCATAACCTTCGCATACTTAACGGCTGGCGACGCGCGTTTATCGGCGAATCCCTCCTCGCACTGACTTCACAGGAAAATATTTCGAGGTCTTGATAAAATATCCGACGTCACATCTGTCATGACGGAGGTTTAACTATGCCTGGTTTACGCACGATACTGGTTCCGTTTAACAACACCCAGCCCAACGCCGCTGCTATTGATGCGGCGAAACGCATCGCCGAGGTAGAAGGTGCCTACATCGAGGGGGCCTATAGTCGGCAGGTGCTCCCGATCATTGCGGGTGAAGGCATTACCTTGCCGGGAGATTACCTGGCGGCATTTGAAGAAGAGGGAAGACAGCAGGCTGCGATCGCCCGTGAGGCTTTCGAATCCCTGATCGCCGAACGGGGCATTCCTTTAAAGTCTCTTGAAAGCGAAGGCCTGCGGGCAGGCTGGACCGAGATGATGGGAACGGGGCCGGAAGGTCTTGGTGAATATGCCCGGGTTTTTGGCATCAGTGTCCTGCACCGCGATTTGTCCAACGGCGACATGGACTGGAAGAGCACTGCCGAGGCGTTACTCTTTGAAAGTGGCCGCCCGCTGTTGCTGGTCAGCGGTGATGTCCCTCAAACAATCGGCAAGCGGATTTTGGTGGCCTGGAACGGCAGCACCGAAACGGCACGGGCGCTGAGCGCCGCAAGACCACTGCTTGCCCGATCTGAAGCGGTTCGGGTCCTGTCGGTAGATGGCGGGATGGTTTCTGGCCCGGACGTTAATATGATTACCGCGCACCTTAGTGCGAGCGGATTTCACGCGCATTCCAAAACGGTCGATAGCGCCGGTGCCACGGTGGGGCAGACGATTGTTTCAGAGGCCAAGGAATTTGGCGCAGATCTCATCATCAAAGGCGCCTTCACACATAGTCGGTTGCGTCAGTTGGTGTTTGGCGGACCCACCAGTGAGATTTTCAATCACGCAGTATGTCCGGTCATTTTGTGTCATTAAACTGTACTGGGCAGATCGAAAAGCCCCAGCGGGCAACCGGTCGAAGGTTCGGGCAGTTATGCCACCGCTAGGCTTGCGGTTGAAGGCGTCGCTGAATCTCGGGTGGATTGATTGGTTTTTCGTATTTTGCTTTTTGATTTATAAAAAGGAGAGTTGTTGATGAAGAAGCCGGTTCGTGTCGCGGTCACAGGTGCCGCTGGACAGATTAGCTACGCCATGCTGTTCAGGATTGCAGCAGGCGATATGCTCGGAAGCGACCAGCCGGTTATTCTGCAATTGCTTGAGATCCCGCCTGCCATGGATGCCCTTCAAGGGGTCGTTATGGAGCTGGATGATTGCGCCTTCCCCCTGCTTCAGGGTGTTGTCGCTTCTGATGATCCTGTAACCGCTTTTGCTGACGTAGATTTTGCGATGTTGGTAGGCGCCCGGCCTCGGGGCCCGGGTATGGAGCGCAAGGATCTGCTGACCGAAAATGCTCGAATATTTTCAGTCCAAGGTAAGGCGCTGAACGAAAGTGCCAGTCGTGACGTGCGGGTACTGGTCGTGGGGAATCCAGCGAACACCAATGCGCTGATTGCATCAGCCAATGCCCCCGACATTGACAAGGCTCAGTTCACGGCGATGACCCGTTTGGATCACAATCGCGCTATCAGCCAACTTGCCGGGAAAACGGGTGCAGCGACCACTGAAATTTCGCGCGTGACCATCTGGGGGAATCACTCGGCGACCCAGTATCCCGACATTCACCATGCCATGATTGCTGGCGAGCGCGCTATGGATCAGATCGACGAGGAGTGGATGACCGGTGAGTTTATTCCCACGGTGCAGCAGCGCGGTGCAGCTATCATTAAGGCCCGGGGCGCGTCGAGCGCTGCATCGGCGGCCGGAGCGGCTATTGATCACATGCGTACCTGGGTGCAGGGTACGCCGGAAGATGACTGGGTTAGCATGGCGATTCCCTCGACGGGGGACTACGGGATCGAGACTGGATTGGTCTACTCGTTCCCGGTGACCTGCTCGGACGGTCAATATACTGTTGTCAGGGATCTTGCGATAAACCCCCTCAGCGAAGAGCGTATGCAGGTGACCGAGGCCGAACTTCGTGAGGAACGTGACGGCGTCAAAGAACTCCTGGGGTAATTACGCTGTACCTACCCTTTACGATGAGAGCATCATGATTCAGATTGCAGTAGCGGGGGCCGCCGGACGCATGGGGCAGACTCTGGTGTCAGCCTGTGGCGCGCATGAGTCGTTCATTCTGGCCCATGCTTTTGAACAGCCTGGACACGAATCGGTAGGCGAGCCCGCCAGCAGTAGCGGAAGCGGTCCGGTGATCGCAGAAAGCATCGATGGCCCGCCGTTTGATGTTCTGATTGATTTCACGTCACCCGAAGCGTCTCTATCCAATCTCGCTTTCTGCGCGGATCGTGGTTTGCGGGCAGTCGTTGGGACAACAGGATTCGATGAGAGTGAGAAACAGCGCATGGCCGAACTCTCTGAGAGGATGGCAGTCGTGTGGGCGCCCAATATGAGCGTTGGCGTGAACATCTGCCTGAAACTCTTGGAGCTTGCCGCAAGCGCTTTTGGTGATGATGTTGATATTGAAGTCATCGAAGCCCATCACCGTCAAAAGGTCGATGCCCCCTCCGGCACCGCCCTCAAGATGGGAGAGGTCTTGGCGAGCACGCTTGGGCGAAATCTAGAGTCGCATGGGGTCTTTGCCCGCCAGGGCCATACGGGCCCCCGTACGGACCGGGAAATCGGGTTCTCCACAATCCGGGCGGCCGATGTGATCGGGGAGCACAGCGTATGGTTTGCAGGCGCCAAAGAAAGAGTCGAGATTACCCATAAGGCCTCGGGTCGGGAGATATATGCCAACGGCGCGTTACGCTGCGCACAATGGCTGATGGACAAACCGTCGGGGCTTTTTGATATGCAGGACGTGCTGGGCCTCAAGGCCTGAAAACGGGTAAGAGCGATTGATGTTTGAGTTCCAAAGCGATAGACTGCTCTCCCCGGAATGAGTGAGTATCGTATCCAAAAAAAGGAGAGACCCGACAGGTCTCTCCTTTTTTTTGTCTGCATAAATGCGTGACACCTTGACCTCCGCAATTCTGGCCCTTGAGGACGGAACGGTATTTCATGGCCGCGCCATTGGCGCCTTCGGGGAGACCGTCGGTGAAGTGGTATTTAACACGGCAATGACGGGCTACCAGGAGATCGTATCGGATCCTTCATACGCGCGTCAGATCGTGACGCTGACCTGCCCGCATATTGGTAACGTTGGAGCTAACGACGAGGATATCGAAGCGCAAGATGCTTACGCGTGCGGTCTGGTCGTGCGTGATTATCCCGGCCTTCTCAGTAACTTTCGCTCTCAGGAAAGCTTGAGCGAATTTCTCTCACGCCAGAATGTGGTGGGTATCAGCGATATCGATACCCGCCAGTTAACACGGTTACTTCGCGAGAAAGGTGCTCAGAATGGCTGCCTTCAAGCGGGCAGCATCGATGAGGAACGGGCGATTGCCCAGGCCCAGGCGTTTGCCGGGCTCAAGGGAATGGATCTTGCGAAGAGTGTCACGACCGCAAAATCCTATGTCTGGGATGAAGGGACCTGGCAGTTGGAAGGAGGCTTTCAGGCCCCTGGAACGCCAAAGTGGCGGGTGGTTGCCTATGATTTTGGGGTCAAACGGAATATTTTGCGGCTTTTGGTAGATCGGGGCTGTACGGTTGAGGTGGTCCCGGCGGATACGAGTGCTGAATCTGTTCTGGCCCGCGAGCCCGATGGGGTATTTTTATCCAACGGCCCGGGTGATCCCGAGCCGTGCGTCTATGCTATTGAGGCAATTCGGGAAATTCTAAACACCCAAGTGCCCGTTTTCGGTATTTGTCTGGGGCATCAACTGCTGGGACTTGCGGCCGGCGCCAGGACGCTGAAGATGAAGTTTGGTCATCACGGCGCCAACCACCCAGTCGTTGATCTTGCTACCAACCGGGTCATGATCACCAGCCAGAACCACGGTTTTGCCGTAGACCCTGATTCACTGCCCGAACGGGTCACCGTGACCCACCGGTCATTGTTTGATCAATCGATTCAGGGGATCGCTCTGCGTGATGCACCGGCGTTTTCTTTCCAGGGGCATCCGGAGGCAAGCCCGGGACCTCAGGACATTGTCAGCCTTTTTGATCAGTTCGTTGACCTGATGGCAAAAGCCAAAGACACCCTTCATGCCTAAGCGAACTGATATCACCTCTGTGCTGGTGATTGGCGCGGGCCCGATCGTAATCGGACAGGCGTGTGAATTTGACTACTCCGGTGTGCAGGCCTGCAAGGCGCTTCGGGAAGAGGGCTACCGGGTCATTCTGGTGAATTCCAATCCCGCCACGATCATGACCGATCCCGAGTTCGCGGATGCCACCTATATTGAACCGATCACCTGGGAAGCCGTCGCGCTGATTATTGAAAAAGAGCGTCCGGATGTACTGCTGCCCACGATGGGGGGGCAGACTGGCTTGAACTGTTCCCTGGATCTGGTGCGTCACGGGGTGTTGGAGAAGTTCGGTGTTGAGATGATCGGGGCAACGCAGGACGCGATCGATAAAGCCGAGGACCGCGAGCGCTTTCGCGATGCGATGCAGTCTATCGGGCTCGAAGTGGTCAATGGAGGTCTTGCCCATTCAATGGAAGAGGCCGCTGTGGTGCTGGAGCAGATCGGGTTCCCCGTGATTATCCGCCCCTCATTCACCCTTGGCGGCAGCGGCGGAGGTATCGCCTATAACATGGAGGAATATGAAGCGATCTGTGGCCGAGGCCTGGATGCGTCACCAACCCGTGAACTGCTGATCGAGGAATGCATACTGGGCTGGAAGGAATTCGAGATGGAGGTGGTACGTGATCACCGGGACAACTGCATTATCGTCTGCTCGATTGAAAATTTCGATGCGATGGGGGTACACACCGGAGATTCGATCACCGTTGCACCGGCTCTGACACTGACCGACAAAGAATATCAGATCATGCGCAACGCGAGCATTGCGGTGCTGCGTGAGATTGGTGTGGATACCGGCGGATCGAACGTGCAGTTTGCCATTGATCCTGCTAGCGGCCGCATGGTCGTGATTGAGATGAATCCGCGGGTATCACGCTCTTCCGCGCTGGCATCCAAAGCAACCGGTTTCCCTATTGCCAAAGTGGCAGCGAAACTTGCCGTGGGATATACCCTCGACGAGTTGGATAATGACATTACCGGCGGTGCAACCCCAGCCTCCTTTGAGCCCTCTATTGACTACATCGTTACCAAGATTCCCCGCTTTGATTTCGAGAAGTTCCCCCGGGCGGATTCCACCCTGACAACGCAAATGAAATCGGTTGGAGAGGCAATGGCGATCGGACGGACCTTTAAGGAGTCTTTCCAAAAAGCGCTTCGCAGTCTTGAGATCGGCAGCCTCGGTCTTGAGCCGCTCTGGGAGCCGACTTCAAACAGCCATGATTTGGCCCGTGAACTGCGTGTCCCTAGTGCGCGCCGCGCTTGGTATATCGCTGATGCGTTTCGACACGGTCTCACATTGGAAGAGATCCAGTCGCTAACAGGAATTGATCCGTGGTTCCTTGCGCAGATAGCCGAACTGGTCCTGGCGGAGCATGAGATCAGCCAGACAGCGCTGTCACAAGTCGATGCCGCTGGCTTTCGGCGCTTCAAGCGTGACGGTTTTTCTGATGCGCGCCTCGCCAGCCTGATGGAGGTCGGCGAATCTGAAGTTCGTGCCCGACGCCACGAACTGGGCGTCCGTCCGGTATACAAACGGGTCGACTCCTGTGCGGGGGAGTTTGCTACCCCGACGGCATACCTTTATTCAACTTATGAGCATGAGTGCGAATCCCATCCGGAAAACAGGAACAAGATCATGGTGCTCGGGGGCGGGCCGAATCGCATCGGTCAGGGAATCGAGTTTGACTACTGCTGCGTTCATGCAGCAATGGCGCTGCGTGAGGATGGTTACCAGACCATCATGGTCAATTGCAATCCTGAAACGGTTTCAACCGACTACGATACCTCGGACCGACTGTACTTCGAGCCGTTGACACTCGAGGATGTGCTCGAAATTTGCTGGGTGGAAAATCCCACAGGACTGATTGTTCAGTACGGCGGGCAGACCCCGCTGAAACTGGCCCGCGGTCTTTCTGAGGCGGGTGTGCCGATCCTGGGCACCTCGCCAGAGTCGATTCATCAGGCCGAAGACCGAGAGCATTTCCAGGAACTGATTTCCCGACTCGGGCTGCTGCAGCCAGAGAATCGGACGGCAACAACTGAGGATCAGGCGCTGCAACGGGCCGAGGAGATCGGCTATCCACTGGTGGTCCGGCCATCTTATGTGCTCGGTGGCCGGGCAATGGAAATTGTTCATGGACCTGATGAATTAGCACGGTATCTCCGTGACGCGTTCAGGGTTTCGAATGAGTCACCCATCCTGCTTGACCGTTTTCTGAATGATGCCGTCGAGGTCGACGTTGACGCGGTCTGCGACGGAAAAGAAGTTGTGATTGGCGGCATCATGGAGCACATCGAAGAAGCAGGAGTGCATTCAGGAGATTCCGCTTGCGTGCTCCCACCATTTGCTTTGACCGATAAGGTGCAGAAAAAACTGGAACAACAGACTATCGAGATGGCCCTTGCGCTCAAGGTGCAGGGGCTGATGAATGTACAGTTTGCCGTGAAGGGTCGCGACATCTACGTGCTCGAAGTCAACCCACGAGCGTCACGCACGGTGCCCTTTGTCTCCAAGGCGACCACGCGGCCGCTGGCCAAGATCGGTGCCCGGGTCATGGCGGGCCAGTCATTGGCAGATCAGGGTATTCATGGGGTGATCCGACCGGAATATTATTCGGTTAAAGAGGCGGTATTTCCGTTTATAAAGTTTCCCGGTGTGGACCCACTGCTGGGCCCTGAGATGAAGAGTACTGGGGAGGTCATGGGGATTGGCAAGACTTTCGGCGAGGCGTACCGTAAGGCGCAGCGCGCGACAGGGATTTTGATCCCTAAGTCGGGTACGGCGCTGGTCAGTGTTCGCACAGCGGATCAGGGGTCCGTCATCGACATAGCCCGCTATCTGAGCGACAATGGCTTTGCTCTTGAAGCGACAGAAGGCACAGCCCACGTGTTGAGCAGAGCTGGGCTGAAGGTGCGTATTGTTAACAAAGTAAGCGAGGGGCGCCCTCACGTGGTCGATAACATCAAAAACGGTGAGTATGATTTGATTGTCAATACCACCGCGAGTCAACATAGCCGTCAGGATTCGGAGACAATCCGCCGCCAGGCGCTGACTCACAAAGTCACTTACTTCACGACGTTGGCTGCAGCGAGGGCGGCCTGCGAAGCCCACCGCGCTGGAAATGACGCCAGTGTCAATCGACTACAGACGCTCCACCAGACGGTGACACAATGAGAGTGCTCCTAACGTCTGAAGGGGTTGACCGGCTGCACGAAGAGTTGCAGCACCTCAAACGTGTTGACCGGCCGGCGGTGATTGAAGCGATCGCGGAGGCCCGGGCGCACGGGGATCTTTCTGAAAACGCGGAGTATCACGCGGCACGGGAGCAACAGGGCTTTATTGAAGGCAGGATTGCGGACCTCGAGGCCAAGTTGGCCGTAGCAGAAGTCATCGATCCAGAGCGGCTGAATGCGGGAGGAAAAATTGTCTTCGGTGCATGGGTCGATCTCTGGGAAGAGGAGGGCAACCGGGAAGTGACTTATCGCATTGTGGGTGAACTGGAAGCCAATATTGATGAGGGTATGATCTCTCATAGCTCGCCTATCGCCAAGGCGCTGATCGGCAAAAGACAGGATGATGAAATCGAATTTCAGGCGCCGGGAGGAGTCCGGCGCTACGAAGTGCTTTCGGTAAGATATACCTCAGGCCAAAAAACCGGCGGTTCCTGACGGTTCAGACGGACCGTTCTTTCGGGTCAAGTTCTTCTACTGACTCCGTGATTACCTCATCTTCTGGGGAGTCACTCGCAATTTCACTATCTTCTCCCGAGCGACCCAGCCAGAAGGAAAAAGAGTTTCCTGACGGCTCTGACGGGATAGGCGTGTCCAGAGTGTCGGGACCATCGTCGTAGTACTCGTCAACCTCGGCCCGGGGATCAAGGTCACCAATGGCGCTCGGTGTCGCGGGTTGCAGAATATAGGGCTCTTTCTCTACCACCGGCGCCCATTGACGCACTCGTGTCCGCCAGGCAATGAATGCGATCAGCAGCACGGCCGCGGCAATAACGAACATGAACATGCCCTGAGGTCCCACTAGGCGCATCGCCACCGAAGCCCCCAGCGGACCAATGACCGCGCCGATGCCAAAAATCAGCACAAAGCCCCCGCTCGCGGCAACCACATCGCCGGAGTCCAGATAGTCATTCGCGTAGGCAACGCTGAGCGGGTACAGAGTCGAACTTAGGCCGAAAAAGGCCCCAGCACTGACGAGCAGAGCCCACGCTGGCAAAAGTTCGCTAAAGACAAGCATCGCTGCAGGCACCCCCAGACCTATCGTTACACCAAACAAGACCAGACGACGGTCACGCCGGTCCGAAAGTCGCCCAATCGGAATCTGGAGCACCATTCCTCCAATGAGTCCTGCAGTCATGAAGCCGGAGATTTGCGCCACAGTCAGGCCGATTTCCTGGGCATAGACCGGCCCAAGGCCCCACCAGCTTGACGAGATTAAGCCGGCGACTAGGCAGCCCATCACGGAAGTGGGTGAAATCGAAAACAATGTACGCATGTTGAGGAGTGGTTTATCAACGGGGTCCGGGTGTGTTGCCCGGGTCAGTGAGACGGGTACCAGTGATAGGACCAGGACAATACCTACTAGAAGGAAGAGTCCAAAACTGGCGGGGTCACCAAATTTTATTGCCTGCTGTCCTACTGCAGATGCCGTGTAGCCGATCACAATGTAGATTGACAGCAGAATTCCCCGGCTGTTGTTCGTAGCTCGGTTGTTGAGCCAGCTTTCGACTACGACGAACAAGCCAGCGGAAGCCGCGCCCATGATCGCTCTGAGCCCCACCCAGGCCCAAGGGTCCGGAATAATCAAGACCATCATTGCCGAAGCCGCGGCGATGGCCGACAGGGCAGCAAAGGTCCGGATATGACCGATGCGGTTGATGAGCGGTCCTGACTGGAAAGTGCCCAGCGCAAACCCGAAGAAGTAAGCTGAGGCCATCAGCCCGACCATTTCGTTGGAGTAGTTTTCAATATTGGCGCGCAGCGCCAGCAGAGTGGAGAACATGCTGTTGGCAAACATCAGCAGCGTCACTGAGATCATCAGTGCCGAGAGCGTGCGCAGGATGGAAAGAGCAAATCGCACTGGATAGCCCTGGGAGTCAATGGTGACGGGCGCGAAGTCTACGCCCGAATACCACCGTTGAGAAGAGTCTAGGGAGAAAAATTCGCCAAAGAATTGCAGTCGGGTGTTTCGACTCTAAAGGATCGTCAGCACCGCTGAAGTGGATTGGCGGTTAAAGGCTTCTTTCGGGGCGGACCCAAGGTCTGGCGCGGATCCTTCAATGAGTCGGTTAATATCCATCTTTGCCATCACCGCTCTATCCACCGGAATCGCTCCATCCAGCATCGACTATGTTTTTGATCCGCCTTGACGCTGTAAGTCTTGCCTTTGGTTCCCGCAAACTGTTGCGCGAGGCCGACCTATCTATTGAGTCTGCAGAGCGGGTCTGTCTGGTGGGTCGAAATGGGGCCGGCAAGACCTCAGTGCTGCGTCTTGTGACCGGAACCCAGGAGCCAGATGATGGCGAGGTGCGTCGGCAAGGAGATCTATGCATTACAGAGCTTGAGCAGGTGTTACCGGGCGATGAAGAGCAAAATGTCGGCGACTTTGTTGCCGAGGGACTAGCCGACATCATCCAGATGACACAGCAGTACCGCGAGCAGGCCGGCGCGGATCTTGACCCGTCCGGCCTCAAGGCGCTTCAGGATCTGCATAGCCATATCGATGCACATGGGGGCTGGCATCCCCGGCAGCAGGTCGAAAGTATCTGCTCGGAAATGGGACTGGACCCCGGCCAACCGCTGAAAGCGCTTTCTGGTGGATGGCGCCGCCGAGCCGCGCTTGCCCGGGCCCTTGCTCCACAGCCTGATCTACTGCTGCTGGATGAGCCAACCAACCACCTGGATTTTGAGGCGATTGCCTGGTTGGAGCACCGGATTGCAGCCTTTCCGGGTGCAGTGCTGTTTATCACCCACGACCGGGCATTTCTTCAGCGTCTCGCCACCCGAATTGTCGAAATTGACCGGGGCAAATTGCGCAGTTGGCCGGGGAGCTATTCTGACTTTCTGCGACGCCGCGCCGAGGCCCTCGAAACGGAGCATCAAGTCAATACTGAATTCGACAGAAAGTTGGCAGAGGAGGAAATTTGGATCCGTCAGGGAATCAAGGCGCGACGGACGCGCAATGAGGGACGGGTTCGCGCGTTGGAGGCGATGCGTGAGGTGCGTGCCCAGCGGGTCAATCCTGATGCGAAGGCCAGGGTACATATCGAAGAGGCCGATCAATCCGGACGCAAGGTGTTGGATGCGAGAAATCTTAGTTTCGGCTATGGAGATGCCATGCTGATCCGGGATTTTTCCCTACGAATCCGTCGGGGAGATCGGATTGGTCTTGTGGGGAACAATGGAGTGGGCAAAAGCACTTTGCTCAGGTTATTACTGGGCGAGATTAATCCTGATGCGGGATCAATCAAGTGGGGCGTTAACATCCAGCTTGGATATTTTGACCAACATCGCAGACAACTCGATCTTGATAAAACAGTGGCCCAAATTGTGGGTGACGGGCGGGAATACGTCACACTCAATGGTAAGTCCCGGCATGTGGTGGGTTACCTGCGCGGATTTCTTTTCAGCGCTAAACGTGCGTTGACACCTGTGCGCGCTCTCTCCGGAGGTGAACGAAACCGTGTGATTCTCGCGCGCCTCTTTACCCAGCCTGCTAACTTCCTGATTCTGGACGAACCCACCAATGACCTCGATGTTGAGACGTTGGAAGTGCTTGAGGAAAAACTTGTGGAGTATTCAGGCACACTTATTGTTGTCAGCCATGACCGGGCATTCCTCGATAACACGGTGACCAGTATCCTCGCTTTTGAAGCGGACGGATCGATTCAACCCTATGTTGGAAATTACAGTGATTGGACAAAACGGGGTCGATCACTCGCTTCAGGCGAAGTGAGGCACAGTCCGGCCGGCGGGTCTGTCAGTGATGCGTCTCTCCAGGTGAGGCCCGTTACCACTCGCAAGTTGTCGTATAAACTGCAACGTGAACTCGATGGTCTTCCCGGCGTAATTGAATCGGTTGAGATTCAGGTGGAAAGACTTCGGAATCAAACATTGGATCCAGACTTCTACCAGAGGGACTACAGTGAGACCGAGCCTGTGCTTGACCAGTTAGCCGACCTGGAAAGAGAGCTGGAACAGCATCTTGAGCGCTGGGGTGAGCTTGAAGAGATGAGCACATCATTTTCGGGAAGACAATGAAAAATCCCATGACATGGCTCTGGTCCCAGCCTGTTTTCCTGATGACCCTAACGACGCTCTTCTGGGCGGGTAACACGGTTGCCGGCAAGACGGCCGTTGGCCATATTTCGCCCGGACTACTGACATTTTCGAGGTGGGGGCTCCTAAGCTTAATTCTGGCGTTCATATATGGAAAGCAGATGAGTGCGGTCTGGCCTGAACTACAGAGTCGGTGGATGTACGTCGCAGCAATGGGCGCGCTTGGACTCGCCGCATTCAATCTGCTTTTTTATATTTCTGCTCACCATACGACCGCTGTCAATATCGGCATCCTGCAGGGGTCTATACCCATCATAGTATTAATCGGCGCGTTCTTTATTTACCGTACCCGGATTACTGGGCTTCAGGTGTTGGGTGCGACAGTGGGGTTAATCGGTGTCGTTACCGTAGCGCTTCGTGGCGTACCGTCCCAACTTGCTGATCTGCGGCTTAATGAAGGCGACATCTTGATGGCGAGCGCTTGCATCTTCTATGCGGGATATACCCTTGGGCTCAAGAATCGGCCCAAAATCTCGGGAATTGTGCTGTTTACCTACTTTGCAATCGCCGGTTCGTTGCTTTCGGCACCTGTGGCTTTCCTAGAGTGGTGGAACGGATCGATTATCTGGCCTGATGGAACGGGTTGGTTGGTGATTGTCTACGTGACGATCTTTCCGTCCTTCCTCTCCCAGATTTTTTTCCTGCGCAGCGTAGATCTGATCGGACCAGGCAGAAGCGGTGTATATGTGAATCTGACGCCCATATTTGCTGCTCTACTGGCTGTCGTATTGCTGAGTGAGATATTCCAGCTTTATCACACCATCGCTCTGGCGCTGGTGGTGCTCGGACTGTGGTGGGCGCGTGATCCAACTGCGAGCCGCTGAATTCATGAAACCTTACCGTCATTGCCTTCAACAGGGGCAAACAGGAGACTTTGCTTGAGCAACTACGGACGGGGTATTCTGATGATATTGGGTTCGGCCTTTTGCCTCAGCACCTCCGGGGTGGGTCTCAGGATTATCGACGAAGCAGACGGATGGCAAATTCTGTTTTATCGATCCCTCAGTATGATGGCGCTCATCCTCGTTGTGCTGCTCATCCGGCGTCCGCATAACCTTCGAAATCGGGTGCGTGCACTTTCGTGGGATGATCTAGTTCTGGCGCTGATCCTTGGGACCGGGTTTGTTGCGTATGTATTTGCTCTATTACAGACAACGGTGGCTAATGCACTGTTCGTTTTCAGTGCCGCCCCGTTTTTTGCCGCACTGCTCGGATGGTTTTTCCTGGGAGAGCGGGTACCGCTTCGAACCAGTATTGCCATCGGGGGCGCGATGGTGGGACTTGGAATAATGATGGGAACGGGCATGGCCGAGGGGCGGCATCTCGGCAACTTGGTCGCACTATGGCTGCCGATTTTTTATGCGATTTCTGTTGTGCTGGTGAGACGCTCTACACAGCCTGATATGCTGGTTGCGCTTCTGCTCGCCGCGTTCGTGGCCGCGTTGTTGTCGTTTCCCTTTGTCGGGCAATTTTCAATAAGTTGGTGGGACTTTGGCGTTTCTATCTATCTTGGAGTCTTTCAGGTCGGTCTAGGTTTTACTTTATTGATTCTTGGAGCACGTTACGTCCCCGCAGCCCAGGTCGGATTGTTAGCATTGCTCGAGCCGGTTTTAGGTCCGATCTGGGCGTGGTTGACGGTAACGGAGATTCCTGCAGAGGCGACCCTGTGGGGCGGCCTCATTATTCTGGGTGCTGTTGCTATGGACGCTGGGATTTCAGCGCTTAAGAGTGGCTCAAATAAACGTACCGCTGGTTAGTCATTACATTAGAGCAAGGACTCTTGCTGATGAGACCAGCGTCATGCCCCTGTCCTCCGGCCGGCAGATATAAACCTGACTAGACAGGTCTGTCTGGATTTGCCATCACGACATCAAAGGATTCCAGCACCACCGTTAAGTCATCAGACCACTCTTTGCGCCAATCTGTTAACTGCAGTTTGAAGTATTCCTCATGTGTATCTTTCCAGAACGCGAGGCTGCCATCCCCTTCGCCTTCGCGTGACGCAAATTCCGCTGACACATCCTTAAAGGCGCACTCTTCAACGTTAACGAGTTCAACGACCACCGCAGGTGAAAGATCCT
>JBMUHF010000079.1:0-3969 GCA_050302555.1 Arenicellales bacterium
GCCCGTAAGCTGGGCCTGCACCTCATCATTGGCAGTGAGTTCATTCTGGAGAATGGCGACAGGCTGGTTCTGCTGGCCATGAACCGGGAAGGTTACCGACAGTTAACGCGGCTGATTACCACCGCCCGGGGGCGCGCGGCCAAAGGCCATTACCACCTCAACGCCAGTGACCTCTGCGCAGATTCCCTGCAGAACTGTCTTGCACTCATTGCGAGTGACCCTACGCCGACGTCAGAAGCTGCACTGGCGTCACGACACCAGGCACTTTTTCGGCATACCCGGCATGTACAGAAACTGATGCCCGGCAGAGTTTGGCTCGCACTTGAGCAACCGGGCTATGGCAGTGACCACATCCATCGGCAGTCTCTGCAGGAATTTTCAAAAAAATCCGGCGTACCCCTGGTCGCGGTCGGAAATGTACACATGCACACCCGCGCGCGTCAGCCCCTACAAGACACACTCTCGGCAATACGGTGCCAGAAATCCGTAAACGCTATCAGGCACACACTTGCGCCCAACGCAGAGCGTCACCTGAAAACCCAGGCGGTCCTTGAGCGTATCTACCCGCGCCCTCTTCTGGATGAGACCATAAATATTGCAGATCGATGTTGCTTTTCGCTAGATGAACTACGCTATCGCTACCCCTGTGAGTTGGTGCCGGGTGATTTAAGCCCCACACAGTATCTTCGTCAATTGGTCAACTCGGGGATCCGCCAGCGCTGGCCGAACGGTCCCACGGAAAAGGTGCTCCGCCAGATTGAGCATGAACTCGGCCTGATTGCTGAACTGGATTACGAAGGCTACTTCCTGACGGTCTACGACATCGTCTGCTTTGCCCGATCTCGAAACATTCTCTGCCAGGGTCGAGGATCAGCGGCAAATTCAGCAGTGTGCTTTACCTTGGGCATTACCGAAGTCGATCCGGCGCAAATGGAGATCCTGTTTGAGCGATTCGTCTCACGTGAGCGTAACGAGCCACCGGATATTGATGTCGATTTTGAACATGAACGGCGAGAGGAGGTCATGCAATATGTCTACCGACGCTATGGACGGAACCGGGCGGCACTGACGAGCGCAGTGGTCACTTATCGGTCACGCAGTGCGGTGCGCGACGTTGGGCGCGCTCTCGATCTGTCGCAGGATCAGATCGAGCGCCTCACTGAAAACCGTATCTGGTGGCAGGACAATCAGGTCATCCCAAGCCGGGTGCGGGAGATCGGCCTTGACCCAAATGCACCGGCACTGCGTCGGGTGCTGGCACTCGTTCAGCAGTTGATCGGTTTTCCCCGTCACCTGTCACAACATTCCGGGGGCTTTGTGATCTCCCATGAGCCTCTGTGTGATCTAGTGCCTATTGAAAATGCCGCCATGGCGGGGCGGACCGTTATCCAGTGGGACAAAACTGACATCGATATTCTCGGGCTGCTTAAAGTCGATTGCCTGGCACTGGGCATGCTGAGCGCAATTCATCGTGCGCTCGACCTGATACATAAATACCGTGGCACCGAGATGACCATGGCAACTGTGCCGGCAGAGGATTCACAGGTTTACCGGATGATCAGCAATGCCGATACGGTCGGGGTCTTCCAGATTGAATCGCGCGCACAAATGGCTATGCTGCCGCGCCTGCGACCACGCTGTTTTTACGATCTGGTGATTGAAGTAGCTATTGTCCGCCCAGGACCGATTCAGGGTGACATGGTGCATCCTTATCTCAGGCGCCGTAATGGTGAAGAGCCGGTCTCCTATCCCAGCGAAGCAGTTCGGGAGGTGTTGGAACGCACCCTGGGGGTCCCAATCTTCCAGGAGCAAGTTATCAAACTGGCCATGGTGGCAGCCGGGTTTACACCGGGAGAGGCTGACGGCCTGCGGCGGGACATGGCCGCCTGGAAACGTCACGGCGGACTGGGCCACTATGAGGAGCGGCTGATCCGGGGCATGCGTGAGCGCGGCTACAGTGAGGGGTTTGCACGACGCATCTACCAGCAGATTCTGGGATTTGGCGAATACGGATTTCCCGAATCCCACGCTGCCAGTTTTGCTCTGATGGTGTATGTATCTGCCTGGCTCAAATACCACGAACCGGCCATATTTATCTGCGCCCTGCTGAACAGTCAGCCCATGGGTTTTTATTCGCCTTCGCAGTTAGTGCAGGATGCCTGCCGTCATGGTGTCGTCATCCAGCCGGTGGATGTTACAAAGAGTGAATGGGACTGCACTATCGAACCTGTTAATGATCGCCTGACCCTGCGCCTGGGATTAAGCAGGATCAAGCATCTCGGCCATGCTGGTGCAATACGCCTGACAACTGCCCGAAAGCGCCAACCTTTCAACAGTCTTGAAGATCTTGCTCACCGCGCCAACCTGGATAAAGGAGATCTTCAGGCGCTGGCCAGCGCTGACGCTTTATCAACCCTGATACATAATCACCGGCGCCAAGCAGCGTGGACTGCGGGGGGAATTGAAAAAACATCGCCCGTCTTTCCTTCGCCGCGGATCCGTGAAGCGGTGCCCATGCTGCGCGCGCCTCATGCCGGCGAATCAGTATGCGCAGACTACGCCAGCACGGGATTGACACTAGGTCCACACCCCTTGGCGCTGCTGCGTCGACAGCTTGAATCTCTGGGAGTTGTGACCAGTGCTGACATTGGTCGATCACAACATGGTCATTACGTGCACGCTGCTGGGATCGTCACGACAAGACAAAGCCCCTCGAGTGCAAACAATGTTACTTTTGTGACGCTTGAGGATGAAACCGGCAATATCAACCTGGTAGTCTGGCAGCGTCTGGCAGAAAGCCAGCACCAGGCCCTAGTTGGGTCACAGCTGCTTGGGGTACGCGGCCAGGTTCAACGAGAGGGTCAGGTGATTCATGTGATCGCCCATCACCTGAGAGACTACACGACGATGCTGGGCAGTCTCACTACCCAAAGCCGGGATTTTCACTGAGTCCCGGGCCTGTGCGTTACTCCCCTCTCAGCGTCTTTCTGTCCTAGTCGAGCTCGAAGCTTATCCCGTTTGCCGCACAGGCTGCCTGCACTGTATTGCGCAGAAGGCAGGCAATCGTCATGGGTCCAACACCGCCAGGCACCGGCGTGATCGCGCCGGCTACCGCTTCTGCCGAGGCGTAATCGACGTCTCCAACCAGACGGGTCTTGCCTTGTGCTCCCTCTATCCGATTGATCCCTACGTCGATCACCGCGATAAGGCTCAAAAACAAATCTCAACACCAATGTTATTTGATGAGATAGTAAGTAAAGACCCAATTGTTGTAAAAGGAATCATCACAAAAATGCTCAATTCTTCAACAAATTCTAGTAAGTTAATCTTAGGAATTGATCCTGGCCAGAGAATTGGTGTATCTGTAACCTATTTGGAAAATGAAATTGCTAGAGCATTTTTTGTTTCACTAGACAAATTAATTCCTTATCTGATTTCCATTTTAGCAGAATTACCTGCGGCTAGAAAAATTGTAAAAATTGGAAACGGTGATATGAAAACAGCTAACAAAATTCTCCAAATGTTAAATCTACAATTCTGCTCAAAATTTGAAATTGAATTTGTTGATGAATCAAGTACTACATTGAAAATTAAAAATCATAATCAAAGAGGTAAGCGAGATCTGCTTTCTGCACAATTCATTTCTCAAAGAAGTGGAATTTCAAAATCTATCTTACCATTATCAATAATTGGCTAGTTCTAATTTTGTGGACTTAGCACTATTCCGTCAAAAAACCCAAAGATATTTATAGATAATTTCGATTTTTTTGAAATTGATCAGTTTTTACATATAAATCAATAAAATTTTTACATAAAAAATCAGATTTTATATAAAAAATTATGAGATCCGTTTTATATAGTTGTAATTTCTATAATATATGCAAACAAAATGACATGTAAAGGAATCTGTTCTAGATACAAAGCACAAAAACCAGTAGGAACTGGACGTTATGCATCTGGTCAAAGACG
>JBMUHF010000080.1:0-22591 GCA_050302555.1 Arenicellales bacterium
AGTGCGACAGCGCTTGAGGCTGCGCTGATCCGGGCACTGGCTCAAAGGATTCAAAAACCGCAACCGGTGAGTCAGCCTGAATATGACAGTTGGGATGACGCCTACGCCGACGCGATGCGAAAGGTCAACAGTGATTTTCCCAACCATCAGGATGTCATGGCGCTTTTTGTGGAAGCGATGATGACCCGAAACCCGTGGCATCTTTGGGATGTTGAAAAAGGGCGCCCAACCGAGGGCGCCGATACCCTTGAGGCGATCGGGCTCTGCGAGCAGGCGATTGTCCTCGCGGATCGGCTCGGTGAGGCTCAGCATCCGGCCATATTGCACCTGCATATACATCTACTTGAAATGTCCCCCGAACCTGAGAAGGCGATGGATTCAGCCGACCGTCTTGGCGGACTCTGCCCCGATGCGGGGCATATCCATCACATGCCGGGGCATATCTACGTTCTATGTGGCGAGTATGAGAAAGCCCGGATCGCAAGCGAGAAAGCGATTGCAGTCGACCGTGAATATCTGGCGTATGCCGGGCCGCACAACTACTACACCACATCACGTTGCCATGATCTGCACCTGATGATGCACACCTGTATGCTGCTTGGGCAGTTCAAGTCAGCGCTGGATGCGGCAGAAGAGATTTGCGAGAACCTCACACCCGACGTGATCGATCTCAAGGACAAGCCGTTCATCCGGAACACGATGGAAGGTTACTTCGCCATGAAGATGCACGCGCTCGTGCGTTTTGGTAAGTGGCGCGAAATTGCGGAAGCACCTATGCCGGAAAACGCCGAACTTTATTGCGTTTCGACCAGCATGCACCACTACGCTAAGGGTATTGCCTATGCGGCAATGAAGCAGTTCGGTGATGCTGAAGAACAAAAGATGTATTTTTTTGATTCATTGCGGCGGATCAGTCCGGCCCGGAAGTTCTTCAATAATTCGGCGCTGCAGACCCTGGGCGTCGGTGAGAAAATGCTCTTGGGAGAGCTGGAGTACCACAAAGGCAACCACGAAGTTGCGTTTGAGCATTTGCGCGAAGCGGTCCAGCGATCCGATAGTCTGCATTATTCTGAGCCATGGCCCTGGATGCACCCGCCAAGACATGCGCTTGGCGCACTGCTGATGGAGCAGGGCCAGCACGCAGAAGCAGAAAAGGTCTACCGGGAGGATCTAGGGTTAAGCGACGCCGTACTCCGTTGCGCTCAACACCCTAACAATGTGTGGGCCTTGCATGGGCTGGTCGAGTGCCTGACGAACCGTGGCGAGACCGAGGAATCGGGAAACTTCACAACGCTTCTTGAAAGTGCAATCGCAAAGGCAGACTTTACTGTGACGTCGTCTTGTTGCTGCCGGGAGACGGTGTATCACCCGCTGGGGTGATGAACTCGCCCAGGGTCGTTGCTTTTTTTAAGCCCTGCTGTCGGTACCTTCGGTTTTCATCAGTTGGTCAGCCTGCATCCAGAGGCGAACACTTTCGGGGGGCGAGAGTTGTGAGCCGTCATAGTTGATGGCCTCGAGAATTTCGGCGGTTGGCACCGACCTCCCCTGTGTTCTGAATAATCCCCGGGCAATCGCGCGCGCAGCCCGTGTGGTACCCGTCATGATGTCGTGGTGAAAGTACAGCCATCTTTGATCCCAGCCGATGATACTGCTGTTGAGCGTAATCTTTTCGAAAGCATGAAGTGGTCGATCAAAGCGGACCATAACCCCACCGGCGACCGGAAACCACTTTCTTTTGAATGCGGTATTGACGAGTCCACATTGGGTCATCAGGTCAAAACGGCCAAGATCCATCAACGTCAGGTACCGCCCGTTATTCATGTGTGCATTGGTATCAAGATCATTGGGCCAGACCCGCATCGCAATCGTTGAGGATCTCAATGCGGGGTCAAGCCGGGTCGTCAGGGCTCTGGCGAAGATTCGCCCGGCACGAACGAAGGGATACACGAGGCTGGTTTCTTTTCAGGGTGACGAGCAGGTCGTCAGAAGGCGTCGTCCGGAAATTCCATCATCGTCTTGCCGCCGGCCATAATGGCGGAAAAGAGTGACCCGGTCTGGGGCAGAATACGCTCCATGAAGAACTGGGCGGTCGCGATCTTGGCCTGATAAAAGCCGCTGTCATCAGAATCCTGTTTATCGAGCGCCACTTTTGCCATTTGTGCCCAGAGATAAGCAAGGGCCACCAGGGCAAAGAGTTTTAGGTATTCGCTGGAGGCGGCCCCAGCTTCATTCGGATCCTTGAGACCGGCCTGCGCAATCTTGCCTGTGGCAATCTGCAGACGGCCAAAGGCTTTTGCTAACGGCAGGATGAACGGCTGTAGCGCCGCATCGGCAGTGTTGGCATCTATCCAGCCTTGGACCGGGTGGAAAAAACGCCGCAGGTAGCGACCCATATGCGCAGGCAGTTTTCGCCCGACAAGGTCGAGCGCCTGAATGCCGTTGGCCCCCTCGTAGATCATTGCAATGCGTGCGTCGCGGGCATATTGTTCAACCCCGTTATCCTGGATGTAACCGTGGCCGCCGTACACCTGAATGGCCATCTGTGCGGTGTCGTGACCGATTTCGGAAAGGTAGGACTTCACAATCGGCGTCAGCAGTTGCACGAGGTCATCCGCCTCCTTGCGCTGTTTAGGATCCTCGGATCGGTCACGGATATCGATATTTCGGCCAATCCAGACTGAAAGTGCCCGACCCCCCTCGGCAAATGCGCGCATCGTGAGTAGCATTCGCCGGATATCGGGGTGGACCAGCAGTGGGTCCGCCTGCTGGTCGGGATACTGGGTACCACTCAGGGAGCGGCCCTGCTGGCGGTCTCTGGCGTATTCGACAGCTGCCTGGTAGGCGCTTTCTCCAATGCCTAACCCCTGAATACCAACACCCAGTCGCGCATCGTTCATCATCGTGAACATTGCCCGCATACCCTTATGAGGCTCGCCAATCAGCCATCCCTGTGTGTTCTCAAGGCTCATCTCGCAGGTCGCTGAGGCCTTGATCCCCATCTTGTTTTCAATGCGGACGCAGTGCATTGTGTTGCGATCGCCAGTCTCACCCTCGGCGTTTGGCAGAAACTTGGGTGCCAGAAAAAGACTGATCCCCTTGATTCCGGCGGGTGCGTCCGGCAGGCGCGCGAGCACCAGGTGAATGATGTTCTCCGTTAGGTCGTGTTCGCCGGCACTGATGAAGATCTTGGTGCCCGTCAACTGATAAGAGCCGTCATCTGCCGGGACCGCTTTGGTACGGATCAGTCCAAGGTCGGTACCGCACTGAGGCTCCGTCAGGCACATGGTGCCCGACCAGAGGCCGCTGACCATTTTCGGTAGGTAGCGTTCTTTGATCTCGTCGCTGGCAAAGGTATTGATGGCGCGATAGGCGCCCCGCGTAAGACCCACGTAGACCGCAAAAGAGACATTTGCCGAGCAGGCCATCTCTTCCATCAATACGTTCAGCGCACCGGGCATGCCCTGACCGCCGTATTGGGGATCACAGGGTAGTCCAATCCAGCCGCCTTCAGCATATTCCTGATAGGCTTTGGCAAATCCAGGCGGTGTTGTGACCTGCCCATCCTCATATTGGCAGCCGTGGCTGTCCCCCGTTGCGTTCAAGGGAAAGAGTTCATTCTCAGCGAGACGTGCTGCTTCTTCGAGCACCGGTTCAACGAGATCAGCGCTGGCATCCTCGAAGCCAGGCAATGCGCAAATCTCGGCAGGATCAAAAAGTTCGTTATAAACGAAGTGCATGTCGCGCAAGGGCGCGGAATAACTAGGCATAATGTTTTCTCTTCAAGGATCAGTTACGCAGCGGCTTGCCGGTTTCCAGCATATGCTCGATGCGATCGAGGGTCGGTGAGGTTCGAAGCAGACTGACAATGGCAGCGCGTTCGAGATTCAGCAGTTTGTCCTCGGTCAGGGTTTCTGTCGGGTCTACCTTGCCGCCGGCAAGGACGTGTGCGAGCTTTTTTCCAACCGTAACATCGTGGTCGGTTGCCTTGCCGGCCCGCCTGAAATCGTCGAGCACCAGCGTCATAGCTGCTTCTCCCGAGGGGCCAGGCAGTTGGAGTTCACGGGGTTCAGGGGGCGCATAGTCCTTGACCATGGAAAGGGCGCGCTCTTAGGCACGCGCCAGCAGGCGATCGCGGTTCATCACGATGCCGTCTTTGGGTCGCAGATAGAGCAGGGCGCGGGCTTCTTCTGCAGACTTCGCCACCGTTGCAGTCGCGACAGTCTCGAACACTTTGCTGACGGCAGGCATTGGACCCTTGGCGTGCCTGGGATTGTCACTCCATCGGAGCAGCATCTCCTTGCAGCCTCCCCAGGCCGGCACGAGGCCAACGCCCACTTCAACCAGGCCCATATAGGTTTCGGCATGGGCCTCGATAGCGTCGCAGTGCAGCAGGATCTCACAGCCGCCGCCGAGCGCCATCCCCGAGGGTGCGCCGATGACGGGAAATGGCGCAAACTTGAGCTTTTTGTAGATGTCCTGTCCCTGCTTGACTGACTCCGTGATTTTGGGCCAGGCCGCGATGTTGGCCGCAAAAAGCGCAAGACCGACATTGGCGCCAACCGAGAAGTTGGTTCCTTCGTTATGGATGACCAACGCTTCGTACCCTTGCGCCGGGATCATCTTCATGGCATTGGCTGCCATCATCATGATGCCTTCGTCAACGGCATTCATTTTTGAGTGAAACTCGAGACAGAGCACTTTGTCACCGATGTCCCAGAGGCTCGCCGATGCGTTGCCGGCAATCCGGTCAGACGATCGCTTGATATCGGAGAGCAGCAATACGCCGTCGGCGCGTTCAACATTGTGGTAGGCGCCGTCGGTACCAAAGTACTGAAGCCGTCCGTTTTCCGTACGGTAAAAGTTGCTGTCACCCACCTTTTCAAGCAGCGATGGTACTGCCATGCCTTCAGCCGCAAGCCGTTCGGCAAACCAGCGCGGCCCAAGTTTGTCGATGAGTTCAAACGGTCCCCACTTCCAGGCGTAGCCGTTTTTCATGGCCTCGTCGACCGCATGGATATCGTCAGCAATCTCGGGCACCAGCGCCGCTGCATAACTCAATGTGTGCGATAGCACCCGCCATGCATACTGACCCCCGTGGTCCGGATGCTCAACCAGCGCACGCAATCCGCCACGTGCTGCCTCTACGCTCTCCAGAGTTGGTGTTTTTGCGCGATGATATTCGCCCGAGCTTAAATCCAGCGCCTCCTTGATTTTTCCTCCGCCACTGCGATTCAGCCGATAGAAGCCCCCCTTGCCTTTTCTGCCGGTGTAGCCATCGGCGATCATTTTTTCGATGAATTCGCTGCGACGGTGGATATCGCGGTACATATCGCCCTCGGGCAGCAGTGAGAGCATCGAACGTTCGACGTGGGGTTGTAGATCGATTCCGACGAGATCAAGCAGGCCGAAAATTCCAGTTTTGGGAATACCCATCGGTTTGCCGATGACCGCATCGGCTTCCTCAACGGTGATACCGTCTTCAAACGCGAAGCGCACCGATACGCCCATCCAAAGAATGCCGATCCGGTTGGCAATAAAGCCGGGGGTGTCCTTGCAGTCTACAACCGATTTTCCGAGTAACTGATCACCGAAATCACGCAGCGCCGTGATTACCTCAGCCCGGGTATCCGAACCCGCTACGAGCTCCAGCAGTCGCATATATCTTGGCGGATTGAAAAAGTGAGTCACCGCGAAATACTCGCGAAAATCCTCCGACATATCAGCAACCAGATGATCAAGCGGAATTGTCGAGGTATTGGAAGTGACGATGCAGTCCGATCGGCGATGCGCATTCACCTTCTGATAAAGATCTTTTTTGATCTCAAGGTTTTCCAGTACGGCTTCAATCACAAGATCACAGTCAGCCAGCCAATCCAGGTGATCATCCAGATTCCCCGCCCGTATCCTTGCGGCATTGCGTGGGTGCATCAGCGGAGCGGGATTGGTTTTGCGCATGCGTTGAATCGCGCCCCTCGCAACAGCATCGCGGTCGGATCCTTCTGCTACGATATCGAGTAAAACAACCTCAAGCCCCGCATTGGCGGCTTGTGCAGCAATACCCGAACCCATCACCCCCGAACCGATGACAGCGACTTTCTGTATTGAGGGCATTTAAGCGGCCTCGAGGACAGTAGCGATTCCCTGACCTCCACCAATGCACTGGGTCGACAGGGCGTAGCGGCCTCCTTCCCTTTGCAGTACCTGTGCCGCCTTGCCAGTGATGCGTGCGCCGGTTGCCCCCAGCGGGTGACCAATCGCTATCGCGCCGCCATCTATGTTCACTTTTGCGGTGTCGAGTTCCAGATCCCGGATCGAGGCAATCGATTGGGTGGCGAAGGCTTCGTTGATTTCGATCACATCGAGATCCTGGGCACCGATTCCCGCCCGGCTGAGCGCTTTACGCGATGAAAAAATTGGGCCTAAACCCATCGTTTCAGGCTTGCACCCGGATACCGCGATACTCGCGATGCGGGCCATCGGTTTGAGGCCATTTGCGTTGGCATATTCCAAAGAGCAGACCAGTGTTGCAGCAGCCCCGTCGGTCAGCGGTGAGGCGGTTCCTGCAGTGACCGTACCGTTCTCGTCAAACGCAAGCTTTAGCCCGGCCAGTCCCTCAAGATCAGTGGTGGGACGAAGACAGCCGTCTGCGTCTATGGTGTTTCCATTTACTTCAATGGGTATGATCTCGTCAGACAGACGTCCGTTTGCCTGTGCTTCACCAGCTTTGCGCTGACTCGTGACAGCAAAGACCTCCTGGTCTTCCCGGCTGATTTCGTACTCACGGCCGACGTTTTCAGCGGTTTCGCCCATAGACATATAGGCAGCCGGCATGTCCTCGATCAATGCGGGGTTTGGCATCGGATTGAAACCGGACATCGGCACACGACTCATGGACTCAACACCAGCGCAGATGAAAACATCGCCTGCATCCATCTGGATAGCGCCTGCGGCCATATGAATCGCCTGCATGGACGAACCACAGAATCGGTTAACGGTGGTTCCGGCAACCGAAATTGGCAATCCTGCCATCAGGCCGACCAGCCTCGCCATGTTGAACCCCTGCTCACCCTCGGGAAAAGCACAGCCGAGGATCAGATCTTCGACGTCATCCGGGTTAACGCCGGTACGCTCGACCAGACCCTTGACGACATGGGCGGCGAGATCATCCGGGCGGACCTTGGTCAGGGCACCTTTGGTCGCGAAGTGAAAAGGTGACCGGGCGTATCCGGCGATCACGATGTCTTTCATTGCAAATCTCCTTTGAAAAAATTTCTTATGTCATCAATTCATGTCATAGCAGGAAGCCATTTCACGGCTCAGGCGCGAGCCGCCTGAACTGAAACGTCCTGTATGGTGGTCAGTGCCTGTTCCCGCACACCGGCCAATTCCTTAAGGGTGTCATTAAGATCAGCTTTTTGCGACTCCAACTCCTCGATGCGGGTGTTGACCTTATCCAGCAGCAGCAAAATCTGGTCATGCTGGGTGGGGTCTGCATCGTAAAGGTCGAGGTACTCGCCAATGTCGGTAAGGCTGAAACCGAGGCGTTTGCCACGCAGGATAAGTTGCAAACGGCCACGCTCCCGGTAGGTGTAAATCCGTGTAGTGCCCGCCCGGCGCGGTGTCAGCAGACCCTTGCTCTCATAAAAACGGATCGCCCGGGCGGTAACACCGCTTTCCCGGGCGAGTTCAGTAATCGTGAGCATGTCATTCATCATGGAGGTCATGAGTTGGCGGATCCCTGGTGTTTCTCAACTTCTTCTGCAACGAGTTCCTTCTTGGAGAGTTTGCCAATGATGGTCTTGGGCAGTTCCAGACGAAACTCGATCTCGGAAGGCATCTCGATCTTCGAAAGTTTGTCCTCAAGGAATGACTTCATCTCGGCTTCGGTGACCTGTTCACCCTCTTTAAGTTTCACAAAGGCTTTGGGACTTTGTCCTCGATAGTCGTCATCTATCCCAATCACGGTCACTTCGGCGACGGATGGGTGTAGGTAGATTGCCTCTTCGACCATACGCGGATAAACGTTGTATCCACTACACAGAATCAGGTCCTTCATTCGATCGACCAGGAAAAAGTGTCCGTCTTCGTCCATGTACCCGACATCGCCCGTACGGAACCATCCGTCGCGTAGACTGTCGGCCGTTTCTTCAGGACGATTGAGGTAACCCTTCATGACTTGTGGACCCTTAATCCGGACCTCGCCCCGCTCACCCATGGGCATCGGATCATGTGGCGCTTCAATATCGTGAATGGAAATCTCTGTGCCCGGCATCACCTGGCCGATTGACCCGGGTTTGTTTGTGTCATTCATAGCGTTACAGGTCGCGACGGGTGCGGTCTCACTCAAGCCATAGCCCTCGACCAGGCGGCAACCGGTCAGTCGTTCGAAAGTTTCTTTGACCTCCAGCGGTAAGGGCGCTCCGCCCGAGATGCAGTAGCGAACTGTCGAAAGGTCGTGCTTCGAAAGATCCGGGCTCTGATTAATTGCCGCATAGATCGTCGGTACCGCAGGGAAGATCGTAGGCTTCTTCTTACTGATCGTCGAGAGAGTTTGTCCCAGTTCATAGCGGGGCAACAGGATCATCTGCGCGCCGGATGCGACGGCAAAGTTCATGACGGCTGTCATGGCAAAGACATGGAAGAACGGCAGGATTCCCAGTACTTTTTCTTCCCCCGGGTTGAGGTCTACATACCAGAGCAGCATCTGCGATACGTTCGCAGAAAGATTGCCTTGGCTCAGCATGGCCCCTTTAGGCCGACCAGTGGTCCCCCCGGTGTATTGCAGCACCGCGACGTCGTTATCGAGGTCGACTGTCACCGGGTCTGGATCGCCAGCGTTATTCATTAGATCGGCAAAGTGAACAATGGCAGGGCCGGAGTCGATCTTGGCAAGGTCTTTTTTCTTGAGCAGACGAAACAGCACGCTCTTGATCTTGGGCAGGATAGCCGCCATTGGGCAGACAATGACTTTCTTTAGACTTTCTGTTTGAGAAAGCATTGCAGCGACCTTGGGATACAGCACCTCAAGATCCATCGTAATCATGATCTCGGTGTCGCTGTCATCAATCTGAAAGGCGAGTTCGCGCTCAACGTAAAGCGGGTTGTAATTGACGACGGTCGCACCGGCGCGCAGCGCGCCGTAATAGCAGATGACGGAATAGGGGGTGTTGGGCAGGCACAAGCCCACTCGACTGCCTTTGGTGACACCGATTGCCTGAAGACCCTTTGCAGCCTGGTTTACCTGCGTGAGCAATTCTCCGTAGGTAAGGCAGTAGTCAAGGAAATCGATAGCAGTCTTGTCGGCACATCGGCTGGCCGTATGTTCTAGGGTCTCAAAAAGAGGCCGGCGCTCGACTGCTGCATTCCAGTCAATGCCTTCAGGATAGTGGCTGAGCCACGGCTTCGTGCTGGTATTCATAATGTCCCTCCTTTAATCGCTATTTATCCGGATTACCGATATACAAAGTGTCCGGCGACTTTATGTAAGAAGATACTGTAGACAATGTTTACGTTAACGTCAATTATCTTACGTCAACGTAATTCAAAGTCGAAATCCCCGGTTTAGATCCTCTGGATCATTGAATTTTTCGATTCCAATATTGGTGTGATTGATTGGCGTGCACAGGTCCGATGCGGGGAAAATTCGCTCTTAAGTTTCGGGGCCTCATTTATGGGACGAAGAGTGGGCGAGCGCGGTCAGTGGCCCGATCAAAGAAGTGTTTGTCCCATTTTGTGGAACCATGAGATCATCCGCGCCCGCAAAATCCGGGGCCGCCCCAGCGATCGGGAATATAGTCAGGGCGAATAAGAGAAGGGAGCCGTTATGCCAGCGTTAAGAAAGAATGTGGATCCTGAGGGATTGCTCGAGTACTCAGTGGTGTATACCGATCGAGCGCTCAACCATATGTCCCAGTCATTTCAGGGTGTCATGAATGACATCTCAGCCATGCTGAAAGAGGCATATAGCGCTGAGACTGCAATCGTGGTGCCCGGCAGCGGCACTTTCGGGATGGAAGCTGTTGCACGACAGTTTGCCACCGGGAAGAAGTGCCTCGTGGTGCGCAACGGCTGGTTCAGTTTCCGCTGGACACAGATTTTCGAGATGGGGAGTATTCCAGCCAGCCACTCAGTCTATAAAGCACGACCTGTTGAGATCGGAAAGCATCCAGCCTATGCACCGGCACCGATCGACGAAGTGGTTGCTGCGATTAAGACGGAAAAGCCCGATGTCGTGTTTGCCCCGCATGTTGAAACCTCGGCTGGAATGATCTTGCCCGACGATTACGTCCGTTCGCTCGCGGATGCGGTACATCAGCATGGTGGTCTGATGGTGCTCGACTGTATTGCCTCGGGAACGCTCTGGGTGGATATGGCCGAAACGGGCGTGGATGTACTTATCAGCGCACCGCAAAAAGGTTGGAGTGGCTCACCCTGCGCGGGACTCGTTATGCTGAGCGCTCGTGCCGAGGCGATTCTGCAGGAAACCACGAGCACCAGTTTTTCCTGTGACCTCAAAAAATGGCGGGAGATCATGTCCGCCTATGAAAGTGGCGGTCATGCCTACCATGCGACCATGCCTACCGATGGATTGCGTGCTTTTGCCGAGGTCATGCGTGAGACCCGCGAGATGGGATTTGCCAACGTCCGTGCCGCGCAGGAAGATTTGGGCGGGCGGATTCGTGATCTACTGGAGCGGCAGGGAATCCAAAGTCTTGCCGCACCCGGCTTCAGGGCGCCGAGTGTTGTGGTGAGTTATACGGATGATCCGGAAATACAGACGGGGAAGAAGTTTGCCCAGCTTGGCATGCAGATTGCAGCGGGCGTCCCCCTGCAGTGTGACGAGGCCGAGGACTTCAGGACCTTCCGGATCGGCCTTTTCGGTCTGGATAAACTGAAAGACATCGAGCGGACGGTAAACCTGTTTGCAAAAACCCTCGAACAGATCACGGTCGACAACGCGGCCTAATCATATGCCTTCAAGGCGGGCGATACCGATTGCGGCTTCGCCCGCACCACTGTAGAGAATATAGACCTTGTCTTCTTGAGTAAAAATCCCCGGGTCCCGCAATTCGCACAGCCGCGACGTTGCGGTACCCACGACTGAAGGCTTGCGCGGCAGATCCGAGCCCTCCCAGACTTTTTCAGGGCTCAAAAGGACCGTAGGTTCCGTGAAAACCCAACTGTCCCAGTCGTCGCCAAGCTCGCATTGGCAGTGATAGATCTGTTCGGGACAGTCTCCTACGCATGAGAAGAAAAGGTGCAGAGTGTCACCTTTAAGCCACAATGCAGGGTGGCGTGGCTCAAGGGGGCTGTCCGGTCCGAAAAGCCGCATGGCGGGCCCCGGGTCGTGCTGAACCTCGAAGGGACCGTCCCAGTCACGGGCGCGAAGAAAGCGCCCCTGCCAGGTCGTTGCATACAGCCATTCTTTATATCTGATGACCCGGAAATAGGGCGGACCGAGCAGCGGCGCCTGTGGCGCGAAACTCAGACCATCTTGTGAATAGGCTACCCGAGTTTTTTGATCACCATCATCCAAAAGGCCATGGTAGTACATACGAATCCTTTTCCCGGACTCATCGATATGCACATCCGGCGAGGCAACGTGGGCGTAGAGATAGCCTCCGGACAGTGTATCTGCCCAACTGGGCCGCTGATCAGGCGGGGGTTCCGGTGGATCGGTTGGGGCAAAGAGTGACTCGGACACATCCAGCACGCCCGGACTATAGACCTGCCATGGTCCCTTAAGATCATCGGCATAAGCCAGACGGATGAAAGTGCCCTTGTGATGCGCGAAATAAAGGTAGTAGCGTCCGAGCGGCTCTTCCACCCAGTCCGGGACGCGGATGACACTGGGCCCGTTAATATTGGTGCCGATACGATCATCCATGCCAGGATAAATGATCGGCTCCTCCATTATTCGAGTTGCGGTAATCGTCATAAACCTTCCAGTTAGTTGAATGTCTTGAGGCTTGGTCGGGGAGATTCTGCCCGATACGGATGTATCGCGGGGGATAAGCGAAAGCGGGGCATCAGGCGACGTCTCGATAGTTTGATAATGTTCGGTAATGGGAATATACCCGTTTGCTGCAAGTGCTCAGTCGTATGAAAGACATGCATAATGCATGCCTATGTTGAGCGAAAGACAGCGGGAATATCGGCGGGAATATCGATCCCGAATAGATAACTGGTACAACGGCCGGGTGCATGTATTTCTTATCTATGCCATTGGTCTGACGGCACTGTGGCTGTATGTCCAGCATTTGGAAAATGTGCGTTGGTGGGAGTGGCTGTCGGTGCCGGTTTTTGTTCTTTCCTGCAATATCTTTGAGTGGTATCTGCACCTCAAGATCATGCACAGGCCGCAAAAATCCAAAGCCTTACGGGCTATCTATAATCGGCACACCTTACAGCATCATCAGTTCTTCACGGATGTGGAAATGCGTTTTCGTGACCAGAGGGATTGGCGGGTCACGTTCTTTCCTCCTTATGCGCTGGTTGTATTCATCCTGATCTCGATACCCGGAGCGGCGCTCTGGTATTTCTTACTGACGCCCAACATTGCTTGGTTGTTTATGTGTACGACCACGGGCATCTACCTCGTGTACGAGTTCATGCATTTTTGTTGTCATATAGGCGAAAACTGGTTCGTTCGAAATACGCCTTTGGTGAATACACTCCGACGGCACCATACCGCGCACCATCATTCCCGTCTGATGATGGAGAAGAACATGAATTTGACTTTTCCGATTGCGGACTGGATTTTCGGGACCTCAGATCTCGATCGAGGCTTGCTGGGACATCTTTTTAACGGCTATAACGAACGTTATCTCAAAACTGACCTGCGTGGTCGCGCCCAGCGTCCGGATCAGGCTGCCGCAGACCCTATCACTGGCTAATCCGAAAAGGTTGTGCCGACCCATATCAAAATCATCGTATCGGTTATTACGCTTGTTGTGGGCGGGATGTTTTATCTGTTGGAACGCCACTACGGGGAAACGGTACTGGGCTGGGTTGGGATTGGGTTATCGGTGTTTATGGTAATTGCGATGTGGCTTTTCCGTGAGCCCGGCCCGCGACGCTGAACTTTCTTTAATGAAACACTACGAGGGGAGTCGAACTATCGACGGTATCCGGGTGACTGTGAATGGGACGCCGCTTGATCCGCGTTATGATCTTGCGGTGTTTACCCGACTGGGATTTGAATGGTCTTATGAGGGGGATGCACCGCGGCAGTTATCTCTGGCGCTGATTGCAGATGCCGTTGGTGAAGATCCGGCACTGCAGTGGTCGAAACCGTTTATGACTCGTGTAGTTTTATGCCTTGATAATGATTGGCAGCTGACGGATGACGACATCCGTAAAACGCTTGAGACCATGGGTGTTTCGCACACGACTGTCTGATTAAAATTTTTTCACAAATATCGGTCTAAAAAAACAATGGATAAAGAAGAACTTATTCATATGGTGTATCGGGGACCCCATGCAGGCTCCTCGTCCACCGTCCGGATTTTCCGTCGAGGAATCGAGCAGTCGCCGTATGCCGAAAAGTGGCTGACTGATGACATGATGTATTCGGTTTATGCCGGCCGCCTCTCAGCTGTGGGGACGGATCAGGACGATCCCCTTGAGAAGTACTGGAAGCTGCGGCGCAACATCATGCTTTACGATATCCCAGAGCGGCCGATAGAGGTTTGCGGTGTTGACGCGGTCCGCCTTCTGGAAAAGGCGTTTTGTCGTCGCATCAGCGACCTGCCGGCGTGGCGGGCGCGCTATGCGCTGGTTTGTGCGCCGCACGGCGGACTGGTCATGGATGGAGTATTGATCCGCCTGGCAGAAGACCGGTTCTGGTATGTCGAGGCGAACGGGGATACCGCCAAGTGGTTTCTCGCGTTGTCGGATGGATTAAACGTCACCATTGCTGACCCGCAATCCAGAGTATTACAGGTGCAGGGCCCGAATTCTCTTGAGTTTCTAAAGACAGCTGCGCCGGGCCAAGTGCCCGAACGGTTTGGTTATTTTCATGCCGGGATGTTCAGTTTCGATGGCCAGGAGGTTGTGGTATCGCGCACGGGATGGACGGGGGAAGTGGGGATCGAGATCTACGGTCATGCCGGGCTCGATCATGGCGCGCTGTGGGACTATCTTTTCTCGGTTGGCAAACGTTTTGGACTCGAACGCTCCGGCAGTGCATCGCTGGGCCTTCGACGGATTGAGGCCGGGATTCTGGATTACCAATCTGATATTGATCTCGCGATGACGCCATTCGATGCGGGACTGGGAGCATTTGTCGATTTCGGCAAGGATGATTTCGTGGGAAAGCAGGCGCTTCAGGCTGCCAATACCGGATGCCGGCTGTTTGGTTATGTCAGTGAGCAGGGCAAGGTGAACTCGGGCCTTGAGATTCTTGATAACGGCGAAAGGGTGGGGATTACAAAAAGCAGCTGCTGGTCGCCGACGCTGGAAAAAGGTATCGGCTATGTGGTGTTCGACCACGCTGCCGATGAGGGCGACAACTGGGTCGGCAAGATACTGACGCTCTGTGATGTGGAGGGTGATCACCATGAATGCGAGATCGTCACACTCCCGTTTTTTGACAAGGAGAAGAAAATCCCAAGGGGCCTGCCTATGGAAGACTCGGCCTGAGCGAAAGTGGGGATTCTCATTTAGACTCAGTATCCACATCACCTGGCCAATTGGGATCTGGAACCTCGGGACTATCGTCTAACGATTGGCCATTCATTATGGGGAGAATGCAGGCATGAGCAGTGGAGCGGGGACTCGTCGTCTCTTTGAGCTGGAGGGGAAAGTAGCTCTGGTTACAGGTGCCAGCAAGGGGATTGGTGAGGCGATTGCCAGGGGAATGGCAGAGTTCGGTGCAAGCGTCGTCGTCAGTAGCCGCAGCGCAGAGGCCGTGGAGGAGGTGGCTCAGACTTTCAAGTCCGATGGACTTGAAGCCACTGGCATCGCCGCCAACATGGGCCGGATGGATGACATCGAGAGCCTGGTGGCGCAGTCCATCGCGACCTATGGCGGTCTCGATATCATCGTCAATAATGCCGCAACCAATCCGGTCTACGGCCCCATTCAAAAAACCGACGAGCGCGCTTTTGACAAAATTATTGACGTTAACCTCAAGGGCCCCCTATTTCTGTGTAACCGTGCCTATCCGATCCTCAAAGAACGCGGTGGCGGCTCGATCATGCATCTCAGTTCCATTGGAGGGCTGACTCCCGAAGCCGGAATCGGCATGTACAGCGTGAGTAAAGCGGCGCTCATCAATCTGACCAAAGCCATGGCGCAGGATTGGGGTCAGGACGGGATCCGCGTCAATGCCATCTGCCCCGGGCTGATCAAAACCAAGTTCAGTGAGGCGTTGTGGAGCGACGAGGCGAATCTCAAACGGTTTCTGCGCAAGATACCGCTCGGCCGACTGGGAATCTCGGAGGATATCGCAGGCCTTGCGGTATATCTTGCCAGCGATGCGTCTTCCTACTGTACCGGCGGCGTCTATATGGTCGACGGCGGATATGCAGCGTCTTAAGTAAACAATCAGGAGAGATACGATGCCGTCTTTTGATGTGGTCAGTGAAGTCGATGAGCATGAACTTGCCAATGCGATTGATCAGACAAACCGTGAGGTCAGTAATCGTTTTGACTTCAAGGGCAGCGATGCCCGGGTCGAGTATGCAGAGCCAGTGCTCACCATTTTTTCCGACGATGAGTTCAAGGCAGGCCAGGTTCGCGACATTCTCGAGCCCAAACTAGTGAAACGAGGTATCGACATCGGTTGCCTTGAGCCCGGCGAGGTTGAAGAGCGTGGCGGTGGTAAGGTGCAGCAGAAGATTACTGTTCGCCGCGGCATCGACACGGCATTCGGCAAAACGCTGGTAAAGAAGATCAAGTCGAGCAAAATGAAGGTACAGGCCTCGATTCAGGGTGAACAGTTGCGGATATCCGGGAAGAAGCGAGATGATCTGCAGGCCGTGATCGCCCTGCTGAAAGAAGAAGATACGGGTCTACCGCTTCAGTACGTGAACTTCCGAGACTAGATATCTGAAGACGGGCCAATTGGCCAGGAGTTGTGGCTAATCTATGGGCATCAGTTCAATAAGAATCATATTTTGACCACTAATAACCGTCGTATCTTGCTTGTGACTTTCGGATACATTGTTAGTTTGTAACTGAGCTAGATGGCCGACAGGTACTGAAGCTATTGTTTTACTGCCATGCTTAATGTTCATTTCATTTGTTAGGCTATAAGCAAAAATTAACCTGTTAGTTAATAACGCAATGGTAGCGCTGTGTTGTTTTACATAGCAATTAACTTCAGCAGTAAATGAATTTTGCTTGGTCATTACGTTGAAGTCTTTGATACCGCCGTTAACTAAACTACCGTGGGTTTTACTACCGCCATCAAAATGGGAGATGTCTAATAAATTCGTTAGCTCGTCAATATCGCCATTACGATGATCTAATATCAGTCCTTCGCCCTCTATCAATACTAAATTTCGCTGGTAACCTGAAAAATTGGAAAAATCGCCATCATTTACCACGCTGGCGATGCTTAATCGCCAATCAAAGTTATCTAAATTTCCGCCGCTATTAATGGCTAATTCAGTTGTATGACCTAAGCCGTTTTTCCATGGGATAGTTTTAAACGTTTCAGGGGATAATGTTGTTAACATAAGAAATCCTGTCGATAATTTTCGTCATATTACCTAGCTTATTTATTAAGGTTAAGCATGAAAAAAATCCAGTTCTGGTTTTCGATTGGCAGTACCTATACTTATCTTTCGGTGACGCGCATTACCGGGGTCGCAAAAAAGACGGGTGCCTCGTTTTCATGGCAGCCCTTTAGTGTTCGCAGCATCATGCGGGAGATGGACAATGTTCCGTTTCCACCGAGCAAACAGGTCAAGGTCGACTACATGTGGCGCGATATCGAACGCCGAGCTAAAGGGTACGGTTTTTCAGCCAGGGTGCCAGCGCCTTACCCACTGGGAGAGTTTGATCTTGCTAATCGGGTCGCGGTGCTGGCCATGCGTGAAGGCTGGTGCGAGGACTATGTTCGCGCGACCTATCGAAGATGGTTTCTCGACGGGCAGGAAGCCGGTGGGGAGCCCAATCTACCGGAAACCCTGTCAGAGATCGGCCAGGATCTCTCCCGTGTGCTTGACCTTGCGAACAGTTCCGATATTGAAGCCGCTTATCTTGAGCAGACCGTACGGGCACAGACGCTCGGGATTTTCGGAAGCCCGTCGTTTGTCGTCGACGGTGAACTCTTCTGGGGAGATGATCGTCTGGAAGACGCTATTCGCTGGGCGCAAGAATCTGACTGAGTCCTGCCACTACCATCGTTCGCCATAGGGGCGAAGATCGATCTCGAAGGCCCACGCGGAGCGGTCCTGCTGGGTCATCGCGTAGACGTTGTCGGCAATGGCATCCGGCCGCATGAAAAAGTCATCGGACTTGTCGGGCATACGTTTCCGAGTGCGCTCAAGATCGATAATGCCGTCGATGATCAGATAACCCACATGGATTCCCTGGGGGCCGAGGTCTCTCGCCATTGACTGTGCAATGCTTCGCTGCGCGGCTTTGGCGGAGGAAAATGCTGTGGATCGGGCGCCGCCTCTTAAGGACGCCGTCGCGCCAATGACCATGATGTTGCCTTCTCCCTTCTCGGTCATCGCCGGAATCACTTGTTGAGCGCATGCCAAAAGACCCAGGGCGTTGGTGGCCCAGGAGGATTGCATCCCCTCCATCGAGGTTTCCATGATCGGAGCCCACTCACCTGCGCCGGCGTTGTAGACGAGTGTATCGACGGTCCCGACCTCTTCATGAATACGCGCGAACACATTCTTGATAGCTTCAGGCTCGCGGACATCGCATTCCATTGCGACAGACCCGGGAATTTCATCTGCAAGCGCTTCAAGGTAGGCGGCGTTTCTGGCGAGCATTACAACCGTATAACCTTCCGCCGTAAACCGCCTGCTGAATGAAGCGCCATTTCCGGGGCCGACACCCGTGATCACACATACTTTGCCCAAAATTCTTTCTCCTTTGAATAAGCTATTGTTTTGGTCGCGTTGATTCCGTCAGGATCTGATGCGGATGCGGTCACGCATAGGGCCGATTTGCCCGGTAGGGTGTGAGATCCACGGCTGGTGATCGACCGGTAATCATGGCGCTGACGAGCTTGCCCGTCGTCGGCCCCATGGTGATCCCAAGTTGTCCATGTCCCACGGCCAGCCAGGTATCTTCAACACCGGGTGCAGGCCCGATAACGGGCAGGGTGTCCGGCATGAATGGGCGGGCGCCGATCCATTGCGAACCATCCGTATGTTTCAGTCCGGGGAAAAGGCTTCGCTGAGCTTTTTTCACCAGAATTTCGGCGCGTCGGAAGTTGGGCTTAGCATCCAGCGGTGCGATCTCGACGGTGCCCGCGATCCTAAGGCCGCTTTCCACCGGGGTATTCACAAAACCGCCGCTTGCATAGAGGACGGGCCGCGACAGCGACACCCCGCTGTCTGCGATATCGGTGTGGTAACCATACAGCGGTGCCAGAGGAATGCTGATACCGATATCTTTCAGCAACTGCCCCGCCCAACAGCCGGCCGCAATCACCAGTTTGCTCACATCCCGTTGAGTGCCATCGGTCAGGTGAAGGCGTCTGGGTCTGGCTAGCGTGCTTTCAATTCGATTGACCTCAGCACTCACAATCTCACCGCCCAGTTTCGCGAAGTGCTGGGCAAGTTCGCGAGTGAGGCGCTGAGGATCCGTGAATGACCGCCAGCCGTGGGCAATCAGGCCAAACTTGCCGTCGGTATCTAGATCAGATTCCACACCGGCGAGCGCGCTGCCCTCAAGCTCAGTTGCGTGGTAACCCTCGTCGGCACGAAGCTGCCAGCTGAACTGGTCTGCAAGGTACTGCTCTTTTTTGTCGTAGAGGTAAAGCACCTCGTTTTCGGCCCAGATATCTTCGATCTGCGCGGCTTCAATGACTTCGTCGAAGTCTTCTTGGGCAAGCGCTGTCAGTGTGCCCAGTCCGTGACAGATCTGCGCCACCCGATGCGGTCTGGCGTTACGCAAAAACTTGAGCAGCCAGGGCAGGGCGGCAGGCAGATGGCCGGGGCGGATTGCGAGTGGTCCTTCCGGATTCAGAATCCAACCCGGCAGTTTCTTCATGACGCCTGGCTTGGCGAGGGGGACAATTTCACTGAGCGCCATTAGCGCACAGTTACCGAACGTAGCTTCGCCCCCGATGCTGCCTCGCTCGATCAGCGTGGTCGCAATGCCCTCCCGTTGCAGCGCAAGCGCGCTGCACACGCCGATGATGCCTCCACCAATGACTGTAACTTCAGTCATCAAGCGACGCCCGTTCGATATCTCAGAAAAATTAGTCGACGCCCTCGACGATACGAAGATCACGTACTACTCCGCCGTCCAGCGCTTCAAGCGCTTGCTGATAGGCTGGGGAAGAATAAGTTGCCAGCGCGTCTGCATAACTGTCGAATTCGACTAGGACGGTGCGTTCTGCTACAGCGTGCTCTTTGGGCTCCATTTGACCGCCCCGAACCAGGAATCGCCCGCCGTTTGCCTGGACCGCATCGGCGGCCAGTGCGACATAAGCGGCAAGTTTGTCTGCGTCGAGAATCTCACGGTACGCCGTCATCCAGTATCCCTTAGCCATAGTAATCTCCTTGGTGTTCAGTCCGGGTCTTGTGCAATTTACCAGAGACCCGATAGAGCCAGGCGGTAGAGCACCGGGTCAGTGCTGTGTGATCTCTGCCAATGCTTTGAGCAGTGCGAGTATTTCGTCCTTGCTGTTGTAATGGCAAAAAGAAGTGCGGATGCAACTTTCCATCCCGAGAGGATCGAGAATATTCCCTGAGAAGTAATCCGCCTTTCGTAGATGTGTTCGGATGCCTCGGTCGTTGAGTCCACTAACCACATCGACCGAGGGTATATGCGAAAACGCATACGATACTAGCCCCTCGCGGTACGGATTATCCGGTCCACCCACGATATAGGCGCCAGGCAGGTTACGAATACCTGTTTGACCCTCCACGCCGTTGATTGCTGTATCTACCAGGTGTGCTTCCTGTGCAGCCATTGCACGGCCTGCGCTCTCTAGTCGGCTACGACGATCTGATTCGTCGCTCACCTGACTCCCAAGCCAGTCAAGGTAGTTAACCACCTCACTGAAGGTCGCAAACGCACCGGTATCGCGGGTTCCAAGTTCCCAGAAATCATCAGCCGTGCCGTCGAGTTTTTCATGGGGGAGGGTGCTCAAGCGGGGAGATGCCCAGGCGACCCCGTAGTTGTGTCGCGAAAACACTTTGTATCCCGACAGGGCGCAGGCATCGACGCCGCATGCATCAATGTCCATGACGCCATGCGCCGCGTGTTGAATGCTGTCGACAATAATGAAGCACTCTGGCGCCCGGGCGCGGATCGCCTTAGCGACAGCCGCAACATCAACAGCCATTCCGGTAACAGGACTGGTCTGAATAATAGTAGCGACCCGTGTGTTTTCATCCACGCGCGCCGCGTAGTCCTGTGCCGTGACCATCGCCTGATCTTTGTCATGGGCAATACTGATGTTCTCTTTGTCCGCAACCGGGCACCACCGGGTTCGCGCACTGACAGTGGCCGGGTGCTCAAGCGTGCTGCCAACCACGTTGCCTCCGGCCGGAGAGCCCAGGATCGCTGCCCGCACAAGACGAAAAAGCAGTTCAGTTCCGCTCTCGCCGGTAAATACGATGCCCTCTTTGACGCCAAAGAAGGTTTTCATGTCTTTTCGGGCCTGGTTGATGATCCGAACAAGTTCATGAGAGGCGGGATTATCCCGGCCCTGGTTATCCGGTATCGACGAGAGGTGACTGTTAACTTCGACGACCGATTTCAGGGTCAACGATCCGCCAGCGTTCTCGAAAAAGATTCTCGGACCCTGGTATGGGCAATGATCTACATGGTGGAAGCGGTCACGAATTTCGCTCAAAAGATCGGCATCAAACATGGGTTGGTTTCTCGTTCAAGGGTATTCCAGAGAGGTTGTACGGCGGTGCGGACTAATTTATTTGTGAAAGTGCGGCCTGGGTTGCAGGGCGGGCCAGCATGTTTTCGCGATGCGCCATAAGGCGCGGCAAAGCGGTCGTATCGACACCATCACTCTCAAGCCAGGAACTGATCGTGAAGAGATACGGGTCGCAAATGGTATACGCTTCTCCGTGTACCCACGGACCCTTAAGGAGATCATCTTCGATCAGGCGGATCACCTGCGTCATTGATTCTGGGACCTTTTTCTTTAGCGCCTCAATTGCCTGTGGATCGTCGGTCCAGCGTGAGCCACGCAGCCGATGGGCGTGGGCAACGTGTACCGTCGAAGCAAGATAACTGTTGAATTCCTGAATCTTAGCGAAAACGAAAGGGTCGTGGGCACCTACAAGAGAATCAGCGCCAAAACGCTTTGCGATGTAAAGAAGAATCGCGGGAGTTTCGGTAAGCGCACCTGACTCTGTGATGAGAGCCGGCACCCGACCCTTGGGGTTCACAGCCTGATAGGCCGCTTCTTTTTGTTCGTTGCGAGAAAAATCGAGAATGGTGAGTTCGTAGTCCGCCTCGACTTCCTCAAGCAGGATAACGGAAGCAAGGGCGATACTCCCGGGCGCGGCAAAAATTTTCAGCATGATAGGTCCTGTGATGGCCTGGTCAGCGGATTTTGCCCGAAAAAAGCATTGGTGTATCGATTACGGATCAATTTGGGTCGCCTGCATGATCAGGAAGGACGGCGAGATACTGCGGGGCCCTAATTTCATTGCCGGCGGTCCTGCGTGGCCGGAAAACACCAAATTATTGCTATCATCTGCGCTTCGCAAATGGAGGGAAATTCATGAGTTTTACAGGGACCGAGCGTTATGTCGCGACCGAGGACCTGGCGATGGCTGTCAATGCTGCAGTGACGCTGGAAAGACCGCTGCTGATCAAGGGTGAGCCCGGCACCGGTAAAACGATGCTGGCAGAGGAAGTCGCCTTAGCCTTGAATAAGCCTTTGATCCGCTGGCATATCAAATCCACAAGTAAAGCCCAGCAGGGGCTCTATGAATATGATGCCGTATCGCGGCTTCGGGATTCTCAGTTGGGCGATGGCCGTGTGGGAGATATTGGTAATTACATCCGTCCCGGCAAGCTCTGGGAAGCGTTTACCTCGCCCGAACAGGTAGTATTGTTGATCGATGAAATCGACAAGGCGGATATTGAATTTCCCAACGACCTTCTGGTAGAACTCGATAGGATGGAGTTCTACGTTTATGAAACGGGGGAAACCGTCAAAGCAAAGCACCGTCCGATCATCATTATCACCAGTAACAATGAAAAAGAGTTGCCGGACGCGTTTTTGCGACGCTGCTTTTTCCACTTTATCAATTTCCCCGACCGGGAAACCATGCAGAAAATCGTGGCGGTACATCATCCGGACGCGAAGCAGTCACTGGTCAGTGAGGCGCTGGAAGTGTTCTTCGATGTGCGCAGCATTCCGGGTCTGAAGAAAAAGCCGTCTACCTCCGAACTGATTGACTGGCTCAAACTGTTG
>JBMUHF010000081.1:0-1715 GCA_050302555.1 Arenicellales bacterium
GCTCCGGTGGCGGGACAAGATCGAGAAGTTGGCGCAAGCGGGGGTAGACCAAATCTTCTCCCTTCGGTTCAACCAGACTCTGGCGCAGACCTCGGCCGAGGATTTTGTAAGAAAGTATCTCGTCGATGGCCTGGGTGTCCGTCATGTGGTGATCGGCGATGACTTTCGTTTCGGGCGAAAGCGCACTGGAGACGTCCACTTGCTGCGTGAACTAGGGGAACGGTGGGGTTTTAGTATCAGTACAGTCGATACCTATCTAATTGGCAGCGAGCGGGTGAGCAGTACGCGAATCCGCGAGGCACTCAGGCAGGATGATTTTGACCTTGCTGAGGAGTTTCTAGGCTATCGCTACGCCATTCAGGGTCGCGTGGCCCATGGGGACAAGCGGGGACGCACCATCGGCTTTCCTACCGCCAACATCGTGCTGGCGCATGACAACGTACCAGTCTGGGGTGTCTATGCGGTCCGCGTACACCTCGAGGATAAGGAGCCTCAACCTGGCGTTGCAAATATTGGTATCAGGCCAACTGTCGGTGGAGAGCGAGTGTTGTTGGAGGCACATCTTTTTGATTTTGCGGAAGAGATCTACGGCAGTCGTGTCCGGGTTGAGTTTATGGCGAAGATACGTCCAGAGCGCCGCTTTGAATCTTTCGAAGCTCTAAAAGAGCAAATCGCTCTCGACTCAACTGCGGCCCGGCGGTGGTTTGAAGATCAACGTGGATAAGGCCAGATTGACGTGATCACAGGATGATGAGCAACAGGGTGATTCGCCGCATCGTTTGCGGGCTTACCGCAGTATTGATCCTGATCGCCGACTTGGGGAGTAAACGATGGTTCGAGGACTTACTGACCTCGGCTGGGCCGTTGGAGATGTTTCAGGGTCTGCGGTTTATCTTGGTTCTTAATCATGGCGCCGCGTTCGGCTTTCTTGCCTCTGCCGGGGGGTGGCAACGAGGACTGTTTATCGTGTTGGCCGTTGTGATCATGGGGTACCTTGGCTGGCGTCTTTGGGTGGCGCGCCCGGAAGAATCGGTATTGAATTTGGGCTTCGCATTAATCCTTGGCGGTGCAGGGGGGAATCTGATTGACCGGGTTCTTTATGGTTACGTTGTGGATTTCATCGATGTCTATGTTGGAAATTGGCATTGGCCCGCCTTTAATGTGGCGGATATGGCGATCAGCGTTGGAGCCGGTGTCGTGATTCTTGACAGTGTGGGCCTATTTCGCAAAAACCCGAGTTAGATCGGTGATAGCCAGTCAGATGAGATCGGTCAATCCCAATGACAGTCTCGCGATCCGGTACAGGATCCTGGATTTGAATGGCGTGGTTGTGGAGGACTCTGATGACGAGACGATTGTCATTACCATGGGGGATAACAGCCTTCCTGCTATTGTCAATCAGGCGCTCCTTGGAAAGCGCGCTGGTGACGAACTCAGACTCAGTATCAATGCAGCCGACGAGGCATTTGGCGACTATGATGAGAATATGATCCAGCCTGTTGCGCGTAGTGAGTTTTCAGATCTTGGAGAGATTGATGTCGGGATGTTGTTGGATTTTTCTTTGCCGAACGGTGAGGCGGTGGCCGGTTATGTGAGTGCGCTCAGCGATGACGAGGTCTCGGTTGACTTCAATCATCCATTGATCGGGCGGGATTGTGTGTATGAAATCCACGTAGTCGCATTTTCAGATTCCGACACGGCGGTAGTTTCATGAG
>JBMUHF010000082.1:0-4698 GCA_050302555.1 Arenicellales bacterium
GGTGTTATCAAACACCTGGGCGCACTGACATCAATCGGCTCTTCGACGGTTAATTCCTATCGCCGTCTATGGGATACCGGTTTCTGGGCGCCCATTTTTGCTGACTGGGGTTATCAGAACCGTACCTGCGCATTGCGCGTATCTGCACCAGGCCGATTCGAGTACCGTTCGGTGGATTCAATGGTGAACCCATACCTGATGGGTTCCGCGTTGCTTAAAGCTTTCGATGACGGTATCGAAAACAATCTGGATGCGGGTGAGGCCGAGGAACGCAATATCTATGAGGCGATCGACGCAGGTAAAGATGTGAAAAAGTTGCCCATGTCGCTGGGCGAGGCCTTGGAAGAGTTGCGCAACGACGAAGTCATTAAGTCCTCAATGCCTGGAGAAATGTTTAGAGTGTTCGAGCATTACAAACGCGACGAATGGGAACGTTTTATGCACGCCACGACAGAATGGGATATGGAAACCTATCTGGACTGCTTGCCCTGACATAACAATGCCCGGATGGGAGTGGCGCACAAGGCGCCACCTCCGCTGGGTTCTCAGCTTTGCATCTCAACAATTATTTTTACGGAGGTTAAGGTCCAATGTGTGGGATAGCCGGTTTAATTCACCGGGGTAAAAGCAGCAATGTCGGCCGTGAGCTGACAGACATGCTGCAGTCGCTTAAGCATCGAGGCCCGGATTCGACTGGCTTCGCGCTCTATGGCAACCCCAAGTCTGGAGAATACGTACTGCGATTCAAGGTCGCAGAACAGGAGGATATGCGCCATGGGTTCCAAATCCATGATCAGGTGACCGAGCGCAGAGCAGAAGTCGATCGCCGACTCGATGAACTGGGTGTCCGGCGAATCAGCGAAGATGCGGCGACCGAGTATGCGTTCCGCTACTTGGTGTCCTTTGACGGCGATATGAAAAAACTTGCTGATTACGTCGAAGATGTTGAGGGTGCTGAGATCCTGTCGATTGGTAATGCGCTGGAGCTAGTCAAGGATCTCGGAGATGCCTCCGTGGTCTCGGATCAGTACGGCCTGGCGGAATTTGGAGGCACCCACGCCATCGGGCATACCCGGATGGCAACAGAGTCCGATGTCGACATCCGTTCGGCGCACCCGTACTGGGCATACCCGTTTAACGATATCTCCGTGGTGCATAACGGCCAGTTGACCAATTACTGGGGGTTCCGCCGGGAAATGGAGCGTCGCGGCCACCGATTCATGTCCAACTGTGATTCCGAGCTGATCGCGGTATATCTTGCTGACCGCATGGAGCGTGGAGAAGACCTTGAGGGAGCAATGCACCAGTCTGTCGATGAACTGGACGGAGTGTTTACCTACGTGGTTGCTACCGCGGACAAGTTGGGCATGGCTAAGGACGTGATGGCCGCAAAGCCCATGGTGCTCTATGAGAGCGATGACTTCGTGGCGTTGGCGTCGGAAGAAGTAGCGATCCGCAGCGTCTTCCCGCACGAAATTGATACTTACGATCCTTATGAAGGGGAGGTGATGGTATGGCAGAGCTAGACCAGGCCCATGAGTCCTATGAACTGGGCATGCATACTGAGCAGTTGAGTGGCAGAACTCAGCAAGTCTTTTTTTCAGCAGAAGAGTCCGACAATCTGGTCTATCCCTGGGCGCCTGAGGTGGACTTTGAAAAAAGTGGTGAGATCGATGCGCAATCCTTGAGTCAACAAGAGGTCAATGCAGAAATTCGGCGCCTGATGATCGAAGGTGTCGGCACGATTACTGTCCGCAACCCTGGAGCAAAGCACTCGCTTGGGGTAGGTATTTTGAGCCGGCTAAATCTCCATTTTGACGGTAGTCTCGGCTACTTTGGTTGCGGCTTGCTCGATGGCCCCAACGTTACCGTGGCAGGCCGTGTGGGTTGGTCCTGTGCCGAGAACATGATGGCCGGGACCGTTCTGATTGAGAAGAACGGGGGGTCGACTTTCGGCGCCGCCATCCGTGGTGGTGACCTCGTCTGCAAGGGTGATGTCGGCAGTCGAACCGGAATTGACCAGAAGGGTGGGACTATCATCGTTGGTGGACGCGCAGGCGCATTTTCAGGATTCATGATGCAGCGCGGACGTATGGTGATTCTAGGCGATGCAGGCAAGAACCTCGGCGACTCCATGTATGACGGTACGATTTATGTGGGTGGGAAGATTGCAGATCTTGGTGTCGATGCGGTCGAAGGCGAAATGACGGATCTGGACCGTGACTGGTTGATGCGCAAACTCGGCCAGTATGGCCTTGAGGCCCCTAACGGCGCCGAAAACATGACCAAGATTGTCTCCGGAAAGCAGCTTTGGAACTACGACAATCTTGAGCCTACGGAAAAGAAGCTGGTGCTTTAGGCCACGTTCGATTAAGGAAGAAAATATCATGGCAACAAAAAGAAATACCGACATTATCGGCAACAGCTTCATGTTTCCGCCGGAGGTAATAGACGATATCCATGTCAAGGCGGAGCTTGGCCGTTATCGGATGCGCGGGTTCTCCCTCTTCAAGAAAATTCCAAGTTGGGATGACTTGACGTTTCTTCCCGGGACTCTGACCCGTTTTGTGATTGAGGGTTATCGGGAAAAATGTCTTACCAAAACCGTTATTGGCCCCCGCGCCAAGCGCCCGCTCGAACTCGATATTCCGATCTACGTAACGGGCATGAGTTTTGGGGCGCTCTCCTATGAGGCAAAAACCGCTTTGGCCCGTGGTGCGACCATGGCCGGTACCGCTACCTGCTCCGGCGAAGGTGGCATGATTCCTGATGAGCGGCGTTATTCAGAGAAGTGGTTATATCAATGCATCCAATCACGTTATGGATTTAACCCTCACCACCTTCGTCTCGCAGACTGCTGTGAGTTTTTCATCGGCCAGGGCTGCAAGGTGGGCCTAGGTGGTCATCTGATGGGGCAGAAAGTCACCGACCAGGTCGCCGAGATGCGCTCGCTCCCGGCAGGTATCGATCAGCGTTCTCCTGCGCGCCACCCCGATTGGCTTGGCCCCGACGATCTGGCCCTCAAGATTGAGGAAATTCGTGAGGCGACGAACTGGGAAATTCCGATTCAATTGAAACTCGGAGCCGCCCGGGTATACGACGACGTGCGGATGGCTGCCAAGACTGGTCCTGATTCGATTTATATAGATGGTATGGAAGGGGGCACCGGCGCTGGACCTCACCTCGCAACCGAGGAAACGGGTGTGCCCGGAATAGCCGCCATTCGCCAGGCCCGACGGGCGTTGGAAGATGTCGGCAAGTCTGGTGATATCTCGCTGGTGTATGCCGGGGGAATCCGCAACGGGGGCGATGTCGCGAAAGCATTGGCGTTGGGTGCTGATGCGGTGGCAATCGGTCACTCGGCAATGATGGCGTTGAACTGCAATAAAGATATCCCCGAGGCCGACTTTGAGAAAGAAATGGGTGTTGAAGCGGGTCATTGTTATCACTGCCACACTGGACGTTGTCCAGTTGGTGTGGCGACACAGGACCCGGAGTTACGTAAACGGCTCGACCCAGATGCCGCAGCGGAACGCGTCTACAACTTCCTGCACACGCTCGCGATCGAATGCCAGATGCTGGCTCGGGCCTGCGGCAAGACCAATGTCCATTCGCTGGAGCCGGAGGATCTTGCAGCGCTGACGATGGAGGCTTCGGCCCTGGCACAGGTCCCGCTGGCCGGTTCACAGCACACTGTCGGTCGTCCTGACCTGACACGATTCTGAGGATAAGCATATGGCATACGAAAAAGATATCGATCACTTTATTAAAGGTGACGGGCTTGATTCGGAACGCGAGCAGACCATCGGCCAGCACATAGGTTACCGCTACGATGTCAATCTAGTACCGGACTATGAGCGACTGACTCCGCTACTCAAGAGTTACATTGAGAAGATGGGATGGACCGATCTCAATTGGCTCGAAGACGTCCATATGGGCTACGAGGACGGGAGACCCGCAGTATTCGACAGGAACATCAACGGCTGGGTAACCATCCCGGAGGAGATCGCTCTGCCTGATAATCAGCAGGACCGGGACATGATTGCACGTGAACTTCTGATCAAGTTTCAGATGTCGCCCAAGCATCCGATGGTGGCCCTGCGCAAAGCCTACGTGAAGTTCTGAGCCTCCTGTGAGGTCTGACGGTGTCAGCTCCATGTCCGGGCTGATTCCGTTAGCGACCCCCAAGCGTTTGGTTAGGTGGGGTTATCGCCTCATAGGCAGGTTCTCACGAGTGTCCAGGGAGTTTGGTCTAGACTGCTGGGTTCGCGACGCATAAGGTAAGCCGCGCACAAGGGTCGAACCTACAAGTTTGTGTGACACCGTCAGTTGCGCCGGGGAGTCGGTGCCCGAGACTGCCTGAGGGCTAGAAGGCGAGAATGCGCCTGATGGGTTCGCGTGAACTGCCAGGACGTAATAGTAAAAAATCTAATGGATGTATGAGTTTAAATATGACCCAGCGGATGGCGGCGGATTACCGAGACATCGACGGGAGAGCGGTCGCATCGACGATGCTCTCGAAAGTAGCTCAGGATGTCAGCGTGTTGAACTCCTCGGGTTGGGCGCCACGATTGGTTTCGATCCGAATTGGAGATCATCCCGCGGTCAATCTCTACATCCGCAATCAGGAACGTGCCGCGAACCAGGTGGGAATCGCCTTCGAACGGTGCAATGTTCCGACAGATATTTCAGAAGAGG
>JBMUHF010000083.1:0-1883 GCA_050302555.1 Arenicellales bacterium
GCGTTTCTCCGGAGATGTTCAAATCAGCCTCGTCCACGAATGCAAAAGACGCGTAAACACTCCCGCCCGAACGCCGACAGTCATCACAGTGGCAGTTGGCCTGGAACATTGGTTTGCCCACACATTCAAACGACACGGCGCCACATAGACACTGACCACGGAAGCCTTCATTCATAACCCTGTCCTTGCTGTTGAAAAAGTGAATTCGGTTAGCAAGGTTCTCCGATTAGCGAAGCTTTTTCAAGCGTGTCGTCTACTCACGGACGGCAAACGAGAAAGTGTCCCGATGGCGGCGGAAGAGCGAACCCGCTATGCGCTGAAATTAAAAGATTGGGGTATCATGACTTTTCTTAAAAACCACGATTGATCTTCATGACAGACTTTATCCGGGTAGACGCCCACGTCCATCTTTATCGCTCAACAGAAGAAGGACACGCCGAGAAAACGGGATACGAGGTCTGGGAATATGGTGAGCAGGCCGAGGTTCACCAGACCGATTGCGTAGGCACCCTCGACGAACTGCTGGTGCAGATGGAGGCCACCGGCATATCCAAGGCAGTGATTGTCAACCTCTTCTCTGCCAAGGTTAACCGGCAACTGGCAATCGACGCGCTTCCGTCCGGATTGACCGAAACCGAAACGCGCCAGCGGCTCAGAGACATTGATGCCCGGATCATCGATGAATTGATCGCGTTCAACCGGTGGAACTGTGATATCGCCCAAAAACACCCGGGACTTGCAGCCTTCATTGCAGCCGATGTGAATGCGCTTGAAAGTTCAGTCTGCGCGCAGCACGTGCGTGACATGGTGGAGGATCACGGCGCAGCGGGCGTCAAACTACATGGCGCCTTTCAGGGCTTTGACATGTCTGATGAACGCCTATGGCCGGTATACGAAACCTGTCAGGAATTGGCAATCCCGATCATTGCGCACTCCGGCCCCGATAATGACCACAAGGGTTTCGCTGAGCCGCGGGCATTCGCAAACATGCTCAAGGCGTTTCCCCATCTTCGTATAGTGGTTGCCCATCTTGGCGGTGCCGCCTGGAAGCAGACTCTGGAAATTGCGCAGACGTTCCCCAATGCCTATTTCGACTGCTGCGAAATAATCGAATGGACAAACAGCACACACGGCCCTACCGATGAACAACTCGCCCAGATGATTATTGATATCGGTCCCGAGCGGGTGATGATGGGTTCCGACTTTCCCTGGTACGACCTGGATCACTCAATTGACCGCGTGTTCAGCCTGCCTTTGCTCTCGCAGGAACAAAAAGAGCGGATCATTGGCGCTAATGCAGTTGATATTCTTGGGTTATAAAAAGCGAAACACCGCTTCACCGTTCCAGACCGAAATGGGCACTCGGCATGTCCCGTACCTGCCGGCGGAGATAATCTTCCCCGTTATGCTCCGGCCCAAAGCGCTTCAGGCTGTAGCGACTTAAATCAAGACCAGGATCACCTTCCACAATCCAGCGCGCCAGCGCTCCACCCATACCGCCGGAACGGGTCACGCCTGAGGAGCTGAGTCCCGCAAGGACAAAATAGTTCTTGAGCTTCGGCGCTTCATCCAGATGCGCCTCGGCGTCCGGCGTAAAGGATTCGGGGCCGTTTACAAGAGTCCGGATTCCGCAATCGGCGAGCGCCGGAATCCTGTGCACGCCTCGCTCCATGTAAGGCATGAACTGGTCCCAGTTCTCGTTCAACAGGGCAAACTCAAATGGCGCCGGCAGGTCACTCAAACGCACGGGCAGTGCATCACGATCAAAACATCCCACCAGCAGGCCGCCGACTTCCTCACGACCATAGATCAGGCCGTCAGGATCCCTAAAGGTGGGCATATCCGGGTAGACGTCATCGAGGGGCTCAGTCAATAAGTAAAAA
>JBMUHF010000084.1:0-7460 GCA_050302555.1 Arenicellales bacterium
ACTTCTGAAGAAGGTTCGTGACACCGATCAGCAGTCCACGCTCAGTGCAAGAAAACGCCGGAACAATCTCATCAAAGCTTTTTACTGCAAGCAGCGTCTGGATGGCCAACATATTGCGCTTGTCGACGATATCCTCACCACCGGGGCAACAGCGAGTGAAATTAGCAGAACCCTTAAAGTGGCCGGCGCCGTCCGTGTAGACATCTGGGTCTGTGCCCGCACATCCTGACATACTAAGATCTGACAAACTTACAACTTAAGAATTGGATGTAGACGCCAAAAGCAGAAATCCCGGCGTTGCCGGGATTTCTATCAGCATGACGTTTAGTTACTTAGCTATTTACATTGCGATGGCAGGTAGGCATCCTCGATCGGATCGCTGGCACCACCGTCACAGGCCCAGGTAATATTTCCGCTGGACTCAGTTGGTGTCATCATAAGAGTCTTCGATGCAATTGCCGAGGCAACTCCTGAGGCTTGCATCGCCACGGTAATTATGCCCCCCGTGCTAATCGTTACCGTATTTACGTAGGTGCCCTTCATGTTCGCCGCATCAGGGAGGCCAGCCATAGCATTAGTAGACGGGAAGGCGCCTTCAGTCATTCGGTATTCCGAAACCGCGGTTTTTGCAGATCCACTGAAACTGAGTGCTTCAGCAACTTGGCTCCTGGCTACATAATTCTGATACTGCGGAATCGCGATTGCGGCGAGAATACCGATGATCGCCACCACGATCATGAGTTCAATCAGTGTAAAACCCCGCTGACGGTTATTTTTCCATTCCGGTCTTGCCTGTTTGGAAACTATCATCATTAATACCCCTCTTTAGTTTTGACGATTACTGCGTAAGAATTTTTACCGCTCTAGCATATCACCGATGTGATAGGCGTCACATGAAGAGCAAGCTATTCCAGTTATGTTGTGGTGTTCCTAGACCAATAACGCCACTGCTTAAAAATCACCGGTATTGTAGGGATTTTTTCGCCGAAGCAAAATACTTATTCTGTTAGAGTGTCATGAGAATATTTCCAAATTTCAATGATTTTTCCGGAATAACCCGGATAAATAGCCTAAACACGGGGTCCGTTAGCCTTTTGAGTGGTTCTCACTAACGCTTTGAGACTTTGCTTTTCTCTTTAATCATGGAACCAAGTCAGTCCCCATTTTCCATTACGGTCCAGGGAACTACCCTGTCAGGACTCTCTCGGCGGGTCGTCGAGGCAAATTTGCTCTCCAAAGAGCGTGTCCGCGACACTTTTGAAGCGGCACAGAAAAGCCACCGCTCGTTCCTGAAGGAGGCGCTCGATCAGGAAGATGTCGACCGCGCTGCATTGCTAAGATGCGCCTCCGAAGAGTCGGGCATGCCTCTGATGGATCTCAGGGCCTTTGATCTGGACTGTCGGCCGCAAGAAATCGTTGATGGCCGGTTTCTGGAAACCCACGGTGTGCTGCCGCTGTTTCAGCGCGGATCCAAGGTCTTCCTCGCCGTACCGGACCCAAGCGATATCTCAGGCCTGGATGCCTTCACGTTCCAGACCGGATTTGGGGTCGAAGCCATACTGGTTGATCCCAGATTACTCACCCAGGTGATCCGTGACATCGTCAGCGGCATCAGTTCAGAACTTGCTGACCTCAACGAGGATTCCGGTCTTGAGGATATAGCGACGAAAACAGCGCCGCCATCCGGCACTGAAACCGCTGAAGTGGACACCCCTGTGGTGCGCTTCGTGAACAAGATCCTGATGGATGCGATTCACCAGAAAGCCTCTGATATTCATATAGAACCTTATGAAGGAAAACTCCGGATCCGGTACCGGCTTGACGGTGTGCTCCATGAGATCGCGAACCCACCGTTATCGCTGGCTGCCAGGATCACAGCCCGGGTCAAGATCCTTTCACATCTGGATATTGCCGAACGGCGCATTCCCCAGGATGGGCGGATCAAACTGACGCTCTCCAAAGGGCATGAAATTGACTTTCGGGTAAGTACGCTGCCCACCCAATTTGGCGAAAAGGTCGTTATTCGTGTATTGGACAGCAGCGGTGCAGATCTCAGTGTGTCCGCGCTGGGGCTGGAACCTGAGCAGTTCAAGGCATACGAAGATGCCATCCACCGGCCTCACGGCATGATTCTCGTTACCGGACCCACGGGCAGCGGCAAGACTGTTTCATTGTATTCAGCGCTCTCCACCTTGAACTCCCCGGAAGTCAACATCAGTAGCGTGGAGGATCCAATTGAGATCAATCTTCCAGGGATCAATCAGGTCAATATCAACGAAAAAGCCAACCTCAATTTTGCCACGGCTCTGCGTGCCTTTTTGCGCCAGGATCCGGACATCATCATGGTCGGCGAGGTTCGTGATCTTGAAACAGCCGACATCGCCATCAAGGCATCGCAGACCGGGCACCTGGTCCTGTCGACGCTGCACACCAATGACGCGCCTTCGACAATTGTTCGGCTCCTTAATATGGGCGTAGCACCGTTCAATGTTGCTGCCTCCGTTCACCTCATCCTCGCCCAGCGACTGGTCCGCAAACTGTGCACCGCCTGCCGCAAACCGGTCGAATATCCGGAAGAGGTGCTAACGGGTGCAGGTTTTTCAGAATCGGGAAGCTTTAAGAATCTCAAACTCTTCGGACCCGAAGGCTGCGACGAGTGTACCCGGGGGTATAAAGGAAGAACGGGGGTATTTCAGGTTATGCCGGTCACCGAAGCGATTGCCGAGCTGATCGTGAAAAACACCGGACAGGAGGCGATCGAAAAACAATCCATCGCGGACGGCATTATGACGATGCGCCAGGCGGGGCTTGTCAAAGTCCGCGCCGGTATCACCAGTCTCGAGGAGGTATTGCGGGTGACCGACACCTGAGCCTATGGCGAAGAAACCAGAAAAAGCCCAGGAAATGTTTACCTGGAAGGGAACCAACCGCCAGGGCAAGAAAGTGACCGGGGAAATGGAAGCGCAGGGGCCGGCTTATGTGCGCAGTACGCTGCGGCGGGAAGGCATCAATCCCCGCTCGGTACGCAAGAAACCCAAGTCATTATTCAGTAAAAAGATCAAACCCAAAGATATTTCAATTGCCAGTCGCCAACTTGCAACCATGCTGGGTGCGGGCCTGCCGATTGCGCAATCCTATAAAGCCATCGCCGACGGAACCGATCACCCCAAAGTCCGGGAGATCTTTGGCGCCGTTCGGCTTGATGTTGAAAGTGGAACCGCACTGAGCGAGGCACTTCAGAAATTTCCCCGCCAGTTCGGCCCGCTTTATATCAGCCTGGTTGCGGTTGGCGAACGATCAGGAAACCTTGACGACCTGATGGACAAGGTCTCGCTTTATATGGAGAACATTGAGGAGATCAAAGCAAAGGTCAAAGGCGCCCTTTGGTATCCGGCGGCTGTGCTCGCTGTGGGTTTTATCGTCAGCGTACTTCTACTGGTCTTCGTGATCCCGCAGTTTGAGGATCTGTTCTCGAGTTTCGGCGCCAGCCTGCCGGCGCTGACCGCCATCGTAATTGAGTTGTCGCGCAGTTTTCGCGATCTATGGCTGCAGATCTTTGGCATCATCATCGGCGCCATCATTATTATTTCGATGTCTTACCGGCGCTCAGAAGCTATGCGCCATCGGGTAGACCGGATCGCCTTGCGTCTGCCGGTTTTCGGCATCATTTTGCGTAAAGCTGCAATCTCGCGCTTTGCGCGTACGCTGGCCACGATGTTTGGCTCTGGGGTGCCACTGGTGGACGGACTGGAGTCTGTAGCCGGAGCGACCGGTAACCGCGTCTATTCAGATGGCTGCATATCCATTCGGGAAGTAGTCAGCGGCGGGCAATCCCTCTCCAGTGCGATGTCGCAAACCGGCCTCTTTCCGTCCATGATCCTGCAAATGACCAGCACTGGCGAAGAATCCGGCGAACTCGAAACCATGCTCAACAAAGCTGCGGACTTCTATGAGCGGGAAGTTCGCGAGGCTGTAGACAACATGAGCAAACTTATTGAGCCGATTATGATTAGCGTCCTGGGGGGACTGGTCGGCACCCTGGTCGTCGCGATGTATCTGCCTATCTTCAAGATGGGCTCGATTATGTAATGGTGGTAGCGCCTCCGGCCACCCAATGATCGAAACCCTGGCTAGTGCTCCGGGCGGCGAGTCGTGGCTGTATGTGATTACGATTATGATGGCGCTGATGGTGGGCAGTTTCCTTAACGTCGTTATTGTCCGAGTGCCGCAACAGTTACAGTGGCAATGGCACGGTAAGCTAGAGGGGTTACCAAAACCCGCTGGAGTCGCTGGACCCGTATCACGCTGCCCATCTTGTCAGCAGCCGATCCGCTGGCGCGACAACCTGCCGCTGATCAGCTTTCTGATACTCAAGGGTCGCTGCCGTTCCTGCAATACTGCGATCTCTGGGCGGTATCCTCTGGTCGAAGCGCTATGTGCCGGACTGTCGTTGGTAGTTGTGATTGTCATGGGGATGCAGTGGTCAACGCTCGCTGCCCTGGCCTTTACCTGGTGTCTGATTGCGCTTGCTTTTATCGATTTTGAACACTTCCTGCTGCCAGACCGTCTCACCCTGCCGCTCCTGGCGGTCGGGCTGGGCGTTAACGCCGCAAATGGATTTACCGACTTCACCTCTGCTGTGATTGGTGCGGCCGCCGGATACGGCTCCCTGTGGATCGTGTTTCACGGTTTTCGGATCGTGACCGGAAAAGAAGGCATGGGTCAGGGTGATTTCAAGCTGTTAGGGGCTCTCGGCGCCTGGATGGGCTGGCAGATGCTCCCGCTGATCATCCTTCTGAGTGCAGGAACCGGAGCGGTCATCGGCATCACAATGCTGATCCTGAAACGACATCAGCGCGATCAACAGATTCCATTCGGCCCTTATCTTGCCGGTGGAGGTTGGCTGGTATTGCTATGGGGCGTGGACCTCAACCATTACTACCTAAACGTGGCGGGACTTTAGGACATCACATGCTTAAGGTAGCCCTCACCGGCGGTATTGGCAGCGGCAAGACCGCTGTAACCGATTACCTTTTGTCTCTTGACGTTGTGATCCTTGATGCGGACCAGTTTGCTCATGAGGTGACTGCCCGGGGAGAAGATGCAGTTGATGAGATCGTAAAAGCGCTAGGCTCCGCTGTGCTCAGTCCGGACGGCGGCCTTGATCGAGCAGCGATCCGGAAGTTGGTTTTTGCCGATCCGGAAAAACGGGCTGAGCTTGAGGCAATCGTTCACCCACGCGTCCGTCAAAAAATGAACGAGGCGGCAAAACGCGCTGCCGCTCCATACGTCATTTTTTCAATCCCCCTGCTGGCCGAAACCAGACAATCCGAAAACTTTGACCACGTCGTCGTCATAGAGGCGCCACGTGAGCTTCGCGCCAAACGGGTCCTGGAACGAAACGGCCTTGATCATGATGTGTTTTCAGCCATCGACGACGCGCAGGCGAGTGATGTAGAACGGCGGCGCGCAGCGAACGACATCATTCAAAATGACGGTAGTCTTCAATCACTCTACGGGCAGGTTGATGCTTTACATCAACGCTTGATCGATCTCTCTCGAAAAAAGACGCAAACGGCCGAAAAGTGACGACCAAAGGAATGGATTCTCACTTATGTCTTTAAGCCGCCGCCTTTCATCAAACTTCGCAGACTTTCAACGTATCCCACAACAGGGTGAAACGCTGACCCGTGCCGCGGTTATGGTTCTAGTCACACACGTACCCGATACCAGTGAGGGATCGGTGATACTGACCCGCCGCGCCAAAACCCTACGCCGACACGCCGGCCAGTATGCGTTACCGGGCGGGCGTGCTGAACCGGGAGAGACGTCTATTGAAACGGCGCTTCGTGAATGCCACGAAGAGATAGGACTCAATCCACAAACCGATCACGTGATCGGTGTACTGGATGATTTTGTGACCGAGTCGGGATTCTGTATCACGCCCGTAGTGGCCTGCATGAATGCGGCCCTTGCGCCGACACCCGACCCAGCGGAAGTAGAGCGGGTCTTTCATATACCTTTAAAGGAACTCACCGACGCACAGACAGAAGTCTCGACGTCAGAAACCGATGAATCGGTCCGGGACGGCTTTTCAATCATGCTGCCAACCGTCGGCCATGAGGTGTATGCGCCGACTGCCGCGATTCTCTACCAGTTCAGAGAAGTTGCTCTTTTGGGCAGAAACACCCGGGTGGGTCATCTGGGCCAACCACGCTTCGCCTGGAGTTAAGCCCGACCAGAATCAGCGTGGCAACACCATCGCGCATACTTTCTCCAGCAGCGCGCGGTTGCCTTCCAGAAAATCCAGAGACGCAAGATCGTCAGCCTGCACCCACCTAAGACGCTGCCCCTCCAGTCCCTCGGCCTCGCCCTGATATTCCGTGACGCGCCAGAAATGCAGTTCTACCTGCCGATCCGGGTAGGCATGCTCACAGGAAAAAAGTGCGTCCGCTGAGTCAACCTGCAGGTTAAGTTCTTCGCGAAATTCACGAACGAGCGCATCAAAAACGCTCTCACCTGGTTCTAGTTTACCGCCCGGAAATTCCCACTGGCCGGCGTAATCCTTTTCTGCCGGTCGCTCACCGACGAGAAGGCGTCCCTGTGCATCCACCACGATCCCGACTGCAACAATCAGCGCTCCTTTAAGTTCGATAGTCGGCATTGATACGAATGTAGTCATGCGTCAGGTCACACGTCCATACCCGCGACTTGCTCCGCCCGACACCGAGATCTACCGCGATCGATATTTCAGTGCCTTTGAGATGTTTTGTGATCTGACGTTCATCGTACGATCCGACTCGCTCACCAGCATGGGTGATGGTAATTCCCCCGATCGATATCGCGAGATGCTTCTGGAAGAGCCTCGCTCCGGACTTACCTACGGCCATGATGATTCTCCCCCAATTGGCATCCTCGCCGGCAATCGCGGTCTTGACCAGTGGAGAATTGGCAATAGCCAGCGCAGCCTTTCGCGCTTCGGCGTTGGACGCGGCTCCGCTCACATCCACCGTAATAAACTTGCTGGCGCCTTCACCATCGCGAACAACCTGAATCGCAAGATCAGTAAGCAATTCCTTGAGCGCGCCGCGGAACGCTTTAAGTTCAGGTGCTGTTGCTGATTGGGGAAGACCGTTCAAGGCTCGTCCGGTAGCCGCCAGCAAAACCGTATCGCTCGTTGAAGTATCGCTGTCGACGGTAATACAATTAAAAGAGGTGCGGATACCTTCTTTCAGTAAAGTCCGCAATACCGGCGTCGGCAATCTGGCATCAGTGAATACAAACGCCAGCATGGTCGCCATATCCGGCGCGATCATCCCAGACCCCTTGGCAATACCGCAGAGGCTTACCTCGGTGCCTCCTATTCGCACCCGGCGCACGGCGCCCTTGGGATAGGTATCGGTGGTGCCGATCGCCCGTGCCGCCCGAATCCAGGACGCGCACCGGTTCCTGGACGCCAT
>JBMUHF010000085.1:0-29425 GCA_050302555.1 Arenicellales bacterium
GTCGTCATCGAGACGATATTGCCCTTCGCATCGACGATGCTGAAATGGCTGGTACCGGCCGGCTCGAACTGTTGCATTGATGCTTGCGTGGTAGTTATGCCGGGAGGATTTCCTGGCAGCGCCTTGCCGATGGAAGTCGCCGGCTGAATGAGTTGGCTCCGGCCTTGCAGGTAGTCCGCATTCAGCAACCCCTCAACCGGAACCGCAACAAAGTCGCTGTCTGCCATATATCGTGCACGGTCGGCATAGGCCAGGCGCGATGCTTCCAGAATAAGATGAATGCTCTCAGGACTGGCCCCCAGTTTCTTGAGATCAAAGCGTTCAATGAGCTGAAGAATCTGACCGACAGTTAGTGCTCCTGAACTCGGCGGACCCATCCCGCATACAGCCGTTTCATGATAGCGGGCACATACAGGTGGTCTCGACAGAGTCTTGTAGTTGGCAAGATCCTGGGCGATCATCAGCGCAGGTCTGCTGGAATCGTCTTGAAGCGATTCGATCAGTTTTGCACCAACTACGCCTTCGTAAAACGGAGCAATGCCTTCGGTTGCGATGATTTCCAGGGTGTCTGCAAAAGCTGGATTACTCAGGTGATGGCCCGCGGGGAGGGGGCTGCCTTGTTCAGTAAAAAAATATTCTCGGGTACCTTCGAAGCGTTTCAAAGACGCTTGCGCGCCTTCGATTGATTTTGCCATTCGGGGAGAGACGGAAAACCCTTCGCGTGAAAGTGCGATCGCCGGCGAAAAAAGGTCTGCCCAAGGGTGATTGCCAAACTGCTGATGCACGGTATGCAGCAGATGCAGAGTACCGGGGACGCCCACCGCTCTTGCCCCCAGTCGCGCCTCGCGCCACTTCATGACCTTCCCGGCGTCGTCCTTAAAGTAATCAGCATCTGCAGCTGCCGGGGCTGTTTCCCTTCCGTCGAAACTGAAGAGCGTTTGATCTTTGGCATCCCAGTAGAGCATGAATGCGCCGCCCCCAATTCCCGAAGACTGGGGCTCCACAAGATTTAAAATGAGTTGCGCCGTTACGGCTGCATCCACCGCGGTACCACCACTTTTGAGTACGTTTTTTGCCGCCTCGGTCGCAAGCGGATGAGCAGTGACGGCCATGAACTGGTTTGCAAACACCGCTTCCTTGGACTGCCAACCTGTCGCCGGTTCAGGTTGAGGTACAGAGGTGGATGCAGATGCAATCATGGATCCGGTAAGGAGCAGGATGAGCGCCCCAAGTGCTGTTTGATTAACTAATGAATGAAGTTGCATAGGCTGTACTGACAGGATGCGCCAATTTACGGGAATCAATCGTTCGGTGCTGGGGGTTTTAAAGACTGTTTCGGGCACCATATTACACGCGTGCGGCAAAGCCGGTCCCAGTTGCTGTGTTTTGAATCGCCCGGCATCCAGAAAAATCCCACTCCCAGGGTTACGGTCGAAAGACATAGCCCGATAAACCGCTTGAGCGCATGACTCCAGCCGAGGCTGTGTTCACTCAGTTTTATAACCTTTATATGCCAGGCCTTCATACCGAGCGTCTGTCCGCCGTTGACCCAGAAGCCGCCAAAATAGGCGAAGCACACAGTCAATAAATAGATACGCTTTATCCACAGTCCGAGCCACGTTCCCTCAGTAATCTGATCGAACCAGGGCAGAGGCAAGGCCGCGATAAATAAGATGCCCAACAGGACAAAGATATCGTATAGCAATGCACCCAAACGCCGACCCAATCCTGCGTCGGGATAGGAGATTCCAGGCGCTCCGCTCATAAAATCAAAAGTCCGGTTGCCGCTCGTGGATTTGGAAAAGATTCAGGAACATCACGCTTATCCAGAACTTTTTAACAAGTTATCCACAAGTTTATGAACAATGAGCAAGAATGTATGAACTGGCGTCCCCGGCAAGATTCGAACTTGCGACCTATCGCTTCATACCCCTTCAGCTTTCACTGCCAGCCCTGCCTAGGTCTGTTCGGGGTCTGGACTTTATCTTCACCGTTAGGCATCAGGCCCGTAGGTGCTGCCCGTCAAGTCTCTACACCTTCCCGCCGGGGCGGGCTTGGCTCGGTATTGCCACCACCCAAAGTGCTGAGGTTTCACCGAGTTTGAGCAGATTCACGCAGACTGTTTCCAGATGCTGGTGCCCAGTTACCTAGGAGGCGATTGCTCTATCCTGCTGAGCTACGGGGACGCAGTGGTCAGTATACCAAGGCGGGTAATCGAGCGAAAAACGCCTTTTAGAGAAATAGAGGCGGACACAAGGATTCCAGAGCGCGACTCTGGACCCGGTTATCGGGGCAACGGGATTATTGCTGGGGCAGGTAGGCGTCTGACCAGCGCAGCACGACATTAAAAGAAACCGAGATCCGGAACGGTTCGGAAAGGTTCGGGTGTACCAGGTGATGCACAAACGCCGGCCAGAGCAGGATTTCACCGGCACGAGGCTGCACCCGGTATTCGGGGTCGACCTGGCCATCAGCTTTGATCGCCGTCATATTGGCCTGGCCGCGAGGATCAAAGAAAGAGATTGCCCCCGGCGTACGATCGGCCCGGCCCGGAAGATCAACCGGAACTTCAGGCACAGACACATAATAGGTGCCTGAAAGCCAGCAGTGTGGATGATTATGCAGGTTATGGTAATCACCAAAGCGGTTGATGTTGGCCCAGCCCTGCAGATGCCAGTCGACCTTGTAGTCGATCCCGCTGTGTTCGATATAGCGCATCACGGCGTGATTGATGCATTCGCGAAGCCACGACAGGGCCGGATGTTCCGAAGCTAGCAGGTTGCCGTCCAGGTAACCCGTAGTCATATCAGACCGCTCGGCATCCAGGCGCATAATTTCATCCGCCAGTGCCGCGTTGATCGCGTCATCCGCGGGTAACCGGTCACGCATTAGCACGGTAGGCCACAGGGCCAGGAACTGTGGATGTTTAGCCATGGTCCTAGTGTAAGGAACAATGTCCCCGGTGGATATAATGGCCTTACTTCAGCAGAAATTGATTTTATTGATGAACCCTCGTCTGCAGTTTTCCTTCCTCAATGCCGGTCATTTCATTGATCATCTGTTACCTCTGGTTTTCGCCACCGCTGCAGCGTTGGTGCTGACTCGGGAATGGGGAATGAGCTATGCGCAGCTTATTCCCTATGCGACACCGGCACTGGTGGTGTTCGGCCTGGGCGCTCTGCCAGCAGGGTGGCTGGCCGATCGTTGGAGCCGCGAGAAGATGATGGTGATTTTCTTTTTTGGGATTGGGGCGAGTGCAATGGCCACCGCTATGGCCGATACGCCCCTGACCATGGCCCTGGGTCTTTTTGCTATTGGCGTTTTTGGTTCTATTTACCATCCGGTGGGCCTTGCCATGGTCATCCAAGGGCGTAGTCAGACCGGCGTACCGCTTGCGATTAACGGCGTGTTCGGCAATCTGGGTGTAGCCTGTGCGGCACTTTTCACCAGTCTGCTGATCGAGACCTCTGGATGGCGGGCGGCCTTCGTCTTGCCGGGGGCACTTACTATATTGTTGGGAGTCGCCTATCTGGTCTGTCTTCGAAATGCGCAGCGGGGTGCCGTTCAAAAGAACGAGGAAAAAAAAGGAAGCGCAAAGCGTCCCGCCGCCTTCACTCGGGAAACACTCGTCCGGATTTTCTTTGTGGTTTTTGCCTCCACCGCGCTTGGAGGCCTGATCTTCCAGAGTACAACTTTTGCTCTGCCAAAGGTGATCGACGAACGCCTCGCAGTTTCCGTCACCGACGTCGGCTGGTATGCCTTTTGGATCTTTGCGCTTGCATCGGTGGGTCAGTTGATTGTTGGATATCTGGTCGATCACTGGCCGGTGAAGCGCGTGTTTCTCGCCGTGGCTGCGGGTCAGTGCCTTTTTGCTCTGGTGCTGGTGGGTGCCAGCGGTATCTCGGCTGTCATTGTTTCCGTTGCGTTTATGCTGGTGGTATTCGGGCAGATTCCGATTAACGATGTGCTGATCGGCCGGGTCACCAGCAGCGAGTGGCGCAGCCGGGCATTGGCTGCTCGCTACATCATTACGTTTTCCGTGAGTGCGACGGCGATCCCGATGATTGCGTGGACTCACACCACCTGGGGTTTCGGCGCATTTTTCGTGATTCTGGCCGGGGTTGCCGTTGCGATCTTCGGATTCGTCTGCTTCTTACCCAAGGTAGAGGCTGCTCGATAGAGATAGCGACTTCTTTGTGCAGGTCAAGTGTTGAGATCAACGACACCACTGAGTAGGCCACCTGCGGCGGTCTGTTCTAGGGCGGGAACTGAAACCCCTGTTACACCTTAAGAAGAAATGGTGGAGCCGAGGAGGATCGAACTCCCGACCTTCGCATTGCGAACGCGACGCTCTCCCAGCTGAGCTACGGCCCCACGTTGACCACGACCGATTCGGAAACCCGAACCGATACCGTGAATTTTATCTCACGGTTTCTCCTACTTTCCACCTTTTAAGTGATAATACCGACCCTTCCAAGAGACGACGATGTTTAGAAGGCATAGACGTCTAAGCATCGCGCGAACGGGGCGGCATTTTGACCGAGTCAACAGAGATATCACCACAGGCCCTGCTTGATGCGGCACAGGTCTTTGAGGAGCGCATTCCTTTTAACCGCGTCCTGGGGCTTCGGATCGAACACTTGGGCGAGTCCGATGTGGTGGTGCGTTTCGATATGCGTGATGAGTTGGTAGGGAACTTTACCCGCGGCAGCCTTCACGGCGGTGTAATCTCCAGTGTTCTCGACGTCGTTGGTGGTTTAGTGGCGTTTATCGCCTTGCTTAACCGTGAAGGCGTGCAGTCGCTTGAAGATGAAGCCGATAAGTTCTCGAGGCTGGGCACGATTGATCTTCGTGTGGATTACCTTCGCCCCGGGCTTGGCGAGACCTTTTCTGCCAAGGGATTTGTGCTGCGGGCGGGTCGCAAAGTAGCGGTTACCCGCATGGAATTGCACAACGACGAAGACTCTCTGATTGCGGTCGGAACAGGTGCCTACAGCATATCCTGAGTAGTTAACCCCAATATCGCTTTTAAGGCGATAATATGGGCGGTCTTAGCAGTTAGAAGGATTGCCCTGTTATGGCGGACACGCCACCTCCTGAAACGCCGATCCTCTCACCGGGAGAGCAGTTGCGCAAAGCACGCCAGGGATACCGTTGGTCGGTGGAGGATGTCGCGGCAAATCTGAACCTTACAGCGACCGTAGTCCGTGCCCTCGAGTCGGGTAATCATGAAGAGTTGCCAGAGGCCATTTTTGTGAGGGGATATCTGCGCGCCTATGCCCGACTCATGGAGATTGATGAATCAGTGGTTTTGACCGATGCTGATGGGGCCCAAGGGGGAAGTATTGGCTCGGTAGTGCCGATCCTTGGGAAAGAAGCCTTCAAGGAGAAAAAGGGACGGCAGTGGCTAAAGTTTTCGACGACGCAGAAGAAAGGCTGGCGCAAGACCTTGCTGGTGTCGTCGTTGGTGCTCTTAGGAATCCTCGTCGCCTGGTGGTTCAGTGGGCTGGTGCCTACATTTAAGCAGTTAAAGGGTGATTCAGCTGAGCAGTCAGAGACATCCGGCGTGATCACAATTCCCCTAAATACTGAGAACTGAATCAGAAGTCTCAGGGGTTAAGTGGGACCGGCGTTCATTTCTGAGGACCGCTTACGGATTGCTCAGAATCGTCTGCATGAGCGACGGGTCAATATTGCCGCCGCTGATGATAACGCCCACGCGGCCTTGAGTTTTGACGACTCCGCTTAGTAATGCGGCCAGCCCCAGAGCCCCCGACGGCTCTACCACGATCCGGGCATCTTCAAACAGGACGCGGGTTGCCTCGACGATGGCCTGCTCTGAGACGCTGACCATATCGTATACCTGCTGGCGGATGATTTCGAAGGTTAGTTGCCCAAGGGACTCTGTACGGGTGCCATCGGCGATAGTTTGGGGGTTCTCTATTCTTTCAATACGGCCGTTTCGAAATGATCGCACCGCATCATCAGCATTTTCTGGTTCGACGCCGATGACTTTACAGTTTGGTGCGAGTGCATGAGCACTTAAGGCGCTTCCGCTTAAGAGGCCGCCGCCGCCGCAAGGTACGAGCAGGATATCCAGAGGATCGGACTGCTGCAGCAGTTCCATCGCGGCAGTACCTTGCCCGGCAATAATGTGTGGATGGTCAAAAGGGGGAATCAGCAAATATCCCTTCTCCGCAATCAGGCTCTCGCATAGGGCTTCCCGCTTGGTGATCGTGGGGTCGTACGTTATCACTCGGGTTGCATATCTTTTTGTACCGGCGAGTTTTGTTGCTGGAGCATTTTCAGGCATGACGATTGTTGTTTCGATATCCAGAAGGTCCCCTGCCAAGGCAACCGCTTGGGCATGGTTGCCGGAGGAATGGGTGATGACCCCCATAGCGCGATCGCTGTCGCTTAACTGACTGATGGCATTCCAGGCGCCACGAAACTTGAAGGCATTGATGCGCTGCAGGTTTTCACATTTGAAAACAACTTCGGCACCGACTTTTTGATCGATTGGGGTCCCGAGCAGTATTGGCGTCTTGTGAGCAACGTCTTCCAGTCGCTGGGCAGCGGAAAGAATATCGTCGTAAGTAGGTAATGACGTAGGCAAAGCAGGCTCCAGTTTTCGGTTTAGGTATCGCGTCGACTTGAATCAATGTAAGGTGGCATACGGCCTGCCTATCAGTTACCGTTACAATCGGTGAAAAGCCAATGGCTTGTCAACACGAGTGCGTCTTCATTGAAACCCCTTGAAATAGAGACCGGTGCCGCACCGGTATTTTCGATCATTTGGCTGCATGGCCTGGGCGCGGACTGCCGCGATTTTGAAGACCTGCCAAATATGCTTGATTTGCCCCCGACCTTGCCGGTTCGCTTTATTCTTCCGAATGCGCCTGAAAGACCGATAACGCTCAACGGCGGTATGGTTATGCGCGGCTGGTATGACCTGACCGGCATGGAGATCGTTAAGCAGGAGGATGCAGCCGGACTTACTGAAGCAACGGAGATTGTCGAATCGTTAGTGATCAGGGAAGTCGAACGCGGTGTGCCTCGGTCACAAATTGTGGTCGGTGGTTTTTCCCAGGGCGGGGCGGTTGCGCTGCATTATGGGTTTCGCTGCGATGAACCCTTGGCAGGGATCGTGGGGCTTTCAACCTATCTACCGCTTTCGGGAAATTTTGCTGATGCTGCGGCCAAAAGAGCGATCCGGACACCAGTCTTTCTTGCGCACGGAATCTTTGACCCGGTGCTGATGCTGGCACTCGGCGAGAGCAGTCGGCAGGTGCTTCAGGACAGCGGCTGTGATGTCTCTTGGCATACTTATCCCATGCCGCATACCGTGACCCCCGAAGAGGTACGTGACTTGTCGACCTGGCTGTCGACCCGAATCTGGCCAGAGAGCCGTTCGGGTTAAATCGTGTTCTTTTCGTCTATAGACCGCTGGCGGGATTCCAATTGCTCCAGTGCAGCGCGAATTCGGGGCAGGTGGGGATGAATGGCCAGGGCATCTCGAAATGCCGCGGCTGCGGGGCCAAACTGGCGCTGACGCAGGAAGATCAGCCCCAGCCCCGATAGTGCGCCAAAGTGACGAGGCTCCCTCTGAAGGGTTTCTCTGATGTCCTCGATTGATTCCTGATAGGCGCCTATGAGATAGAGCACTGTGGCGCGCTTGTTCCAGCCCTCGGCAAAAGCCGGAACCTCTTGGATCACCTCACTGAAGTATTGGTAGGCATTGCGGTACTGCCCTACGCCCATTGCCTGGCTGCCACTGGCGAGTGCCTGCGCTGCGACAGGATCGTCGATATCGCGCCACAGCCTCCAGATTTCTGCTGCAATTGCGTCGGCTGCTTCCTGATCAGGCGCCGTTTTCAGCTCTGGGAAAAGCGCATCCAGACGCGGATGATTCTGATCTGCTGATGCGATCGGATTGATCAGTACACAGGCGAGCGCTACAGCGATCAGATAGACGAAGTGCGAGAGAGGGTGTCGCCTATTCATTGGGCAGAATCGATAACTTCGAGGGCGCGGACATGCAATTCCTGATTGGCGCTCGCAAGCGCCTGCCCAGCCGAATCAAAGGTTAGCGCGCCACCCTGCCAGTCGCTGATACAGCCGCCTGCTCCCTCAATCACGGGCACCAGAGCCAGATAGTCGAATCGGCCGAGCCCTGCTTCGAGTACAAGATCAGTGAACCCGCAGGCTAGAAGACCATAGGCATAACAGTCGGCACCGAACTGGCGGAACCGAACTGTTTCACTGACCCGACCGAAAACCTCCCATTCTTCGGAACTAAACATATCCGGGGTGGTTGCATTCAGCGTCGCATCATTAAGAGAAGTAGTCTGGGCACTACGGCAGGGTTGACCGTTGTAGCGTGTTGGTAGGCCCGTGATCCCCAACCAACGTTCGTCAAGCGATGGCATATCAATGACGCCAAGAACCGGTTTGCGCTCATGGAGCAGGGCGATCAGAAATCCGAAAGTTCGTTTTCCCGTGGCGAAACTTTTGGTGCCGTCGATTGGATCGATCACCCACAGCCAGTCGGAGTCTGTATTGTCTTCCCCTCCTTCTTCTCCATAGACGCCGTGTCCAGGATACTGATCTGCGATCATCAAGCGTGCTTTTTGTTCAATTTCAAGATCAGCCACCGTTACTGGTGTGCCGTCTGACTTGCTGGATATCTCCTGTGGCGCCCGGAAATACTGCGTCGTGATGCCGCGCGCCGCATCCGCGATCAGTTGGGCGAAGTCCGCAAGAGATGGGTCAAGAGTTATCGGCATAGTTGATTGAATTTCCGAAAAACTGGCAAACAAAGATTGTTTGGCTCACTCCTCAAGTGCGGCCAGGTTCATCTGCTGCGAAACCTTTTGCCGTCCGCCGAGGCTGCTGAATTTAACCTTATTGTCAATAATTTCAACTATGATTATCCTCAAGCCGGCTCGACGGCGAGCGTTCGCGCTATAAGCGCGATATTTTGTTAACTGCACAATAGGAGTGCGATATGGATCTTGGGCTCGAAGGAAAAAGTATCATGGTAGCGGCTGCGAGCCGGGGACTGGGATACGGTATCGCCCGCCAGACCGCAAAAGAGGGCGCGCGGGTTTCCATCGCAGCGCCGACCGAGCCTCGGGTGCACAAAAGTGCAAAATGTCTTCGTGAAGAGACCGGAGCCGAGGTAATTTCCTGCGTCTTTGATGCCCGCGATGAAGGATCGATCTCTGAATGGTGTAACACCACCATCACGCAGTTCGGCGGGATCGATGGTTTGGTCGTGAATGCAGGAGGCCCGCCGGCAGGCCTTTTTGATGATTTTGATGACAGCGCCTGGCAGGCAGCATTTGAGCTCACCTTGTTGAGTTCCGTGCGAATGATCCGGTCGGTATTGCCATCCATGCGCGAGCGCGGTGGTGGGTCGATCCTGACGGTTACATCCTCATCAGTTAAGGAGCCGATCGATATGCTGCTTTTGTCGAATGTGATGCGCTCGGGGGTCACCAGTCTCGCCAAGAGTCTTTCGCAGCAATTGGCGGGGGAAGGTATCCGGGTTAACAATCTTGTTCCCGGCGCTATAAACACTGATCGCCTTAGGGGATTGATGCAGACCCAGTCGGAACGGACTGGTGTCTCCTTCGAAGAGATCTCAAAGGCCCGGGCAGCAACAGTCCCGATGGGCCGGTTCGGGGAAGCGGATGAATTTGGCCAGGCCGGCGCTTTTTTGCTGTCGGATGCCGCAGCCTACATCACTGGTGAAACGCTGGTGGTCGATGGCGGTGCAATGAGAACAGTCTGGTAGGAAAGAGCGTTTATTTCTCGGCAGAGACATAGCAGATGAATGCCGCATCTGCTTCGCCTTGCTCGGTGGCAGTGAAGATACCGTCTCCTTCCCCGGACTCCTCGTCGGTGCCCTCCCAATGAACCAGTACTTGCGAGAAGCCTGCCTCTGAGAGCAGTTCACGAATCTCTGGAAGCGTCCAAAGCCGCCAGTCGTAACTGAATGCACGCTTTATCTGGGAGCGATCCGGAAATTTGAAGTGGATTTGGCAGTTTATGGCGCCCGTGATCGGGTTGTAGTTGGCCTGATCCCAGACATAGACAAAGTCGTCGTGATCTGTTTCTTCTTTCAGTTCACGCATGGATTCATAGCCGCCATAGAAGTCTAGAAACAGGATACCGTCATCCACCAGGCAGTCACGGATACGGGAGAAATATTCTCTCAATGCAGCCCGGGTCTGGAAGATCCAGTAGCTGAAGTTCATTGCCAGAACGATATCTATTGACGGTGTGTCTGCGATCAACACATCGTCATGCATGAGTTCAATCCGTTCGGCTACCTCTCCCTTCAACGCGCCAAGGTTATGCTTTTCGCCCCAGGCGAGGACTTCCTTATCGAGGTCAACTCCCCAAGCTCGGTTATCTTCGCGTCTTCGGACCCATTCGCAACTTGTATTTGCCGTTCCGCAAAAGTCTTCCCGGAGTGTTTTTGCGTCTCGACCCCGTAATTTACGGAAGGTCTCATCCACCATGTCGATCTCAGACTCAACGCATTGCACCGCTCGCTGATAGAGGATATGCCGATCCGCCTTGTCGGCTTGAGGAATTCGCGCTGCAAGAGGGTCATTTCCCCGCGTTTTTCTGTTCTGCTTGTTTTTTCTACTCATAATTAATCTGATGACAGGCGCAGTAATCGATCGTCGCTGACCGATCGTATCGGTTAGCTTAACAGTCGAACTAAGTCTGGGAGTTGAAACGCTGGAAGTAGCAGCGGGTATGTTAGCCTAAACCTTTACTCATCGAAAGAGAGTAAAGGTGGATCAGTCAGACGGGCCAGAGGATTCCTTGAGCACCACAGATGAGATAAGAGAGTACATTCTTGTCATCATGTTGCCGCCTTCGGCCTCGTTGATCACAATCGGAACGCCGTGTGTTTCGGCTTCACTCAAGAGCAGGGACTGCAAATCCCAGATGGCATCCAAATTATCCAGATAATGCTTTCTTCCACGTCTCGGGGCAGAAATTGCCCTGCCTCGGAAAAAGGCTTTCAGTGTCTTTTCCCGCTCGGCGGCGATGAGTAATGGTACAACAATAGTGTCCGAGGGTAGGGCGCAATCTTTCACTATTGAGGGCCGAACGTGGACGCCCTCAATGATGGTTGAAAACTGTTCCTGCTGAGATCTTGCCAGCAGGGCATGTACGGCAACCTCGATTTCGTCAGCCTGTCTGTTAAATCCCGTTCTTAGGGCATCTATCGTGTAGGTATTCAGCGGTGGGTCGTTCACCGCCTTCCAGGCTTCGAAACTCGAGTAATGCAGTTCCGGAGCAATTTCAGGGGGCCGTAGTGAGCGCATGACCTCCCGGAACATGTCGGTAGACGCGGTGCGGGAAATATTCAGTCTACTGGCAAGGAGGCTTGCTGCGTGACTCTTCCCAACGCCGGGAGCGCCACCAATCAGAATCACAAGGGTTCGGTTGGATTGGCGAAGCCGGTGCCATGCATCAAGATAATCAGCAAAAAGTGTCCCGGCGTCTCTTTCGACCATCTTGCAGGAAAGTTCATGCAGTTCGTGCCGCTCGATGCCCCGGGAGTAGTCTCTGGTTAGGCGCTCATGCGTATCTCGAACAAGCCCCTCCACCAGGCCCTCTGGAATTCCGCAGATCTCGAGGCGATGACGGAAAATCGTTCGGGAGAACCACATCTTGTCCCGATCCTTTTCGTTGATGCGAATCCAGGCCGGCCCCGCTTTGGTGAGCCGGTAGCGTTCTGCCATTTCCGGGCCTGATTGTTCATTGAGAATTCTTGAAACCGCCTCGGTGATAGCGTCCGAGGTAATTTCTTCATCAGCCGCTAACTGGTCCCGGACGGTTGAAGCGATGTCGTAGGCCTCGTTGAACGTCAGACCCACTTTCTGCAAAGAGCGTGTTAGGACGCCGCGCAGGAACGGCGCTGAATCTCCGTCAGGATGGATGACGTTTAACCTGGACACGCGGAAAGTACTTTAACTGTAAGTCGATGAACTGTTTACTGCGATGGAATGATAGTAGCAGAGAAGACGAATTCAGACCCTAATCCATGAACCCGATGCCGGGTAGATATATATAATGAAGCTTAAGCATCCTTTTCGAGAAACTGTCATGGCCGATCAGGCAGAAATCAGGGCCCCGGCGTCCTCGGTGACTAAGGTGATAGCCTGCCTTGAGGCAGAGTTTGGTGAACGGCTTTCCAAGGCTGCAGCCGTGCTGGAGCGTTTTGGTAAGGACGAATCCTTTCACGCCAGCGTTCCGCCCGACGCCGTTGTCACGCCACACAGTACGGAGGAAGTCAGCCGGGTCGTGAGCCTTTGCGCTGAGCACCAGGTACCGGTCATTCCTTATGGCACGGGCACCGCGCTCGAGGGACATGTTGCCGCACTGCATGGCGGCATCTCAATCAATATGCAGGAGATGAATGAAGTCATCGAGGTTCACGATGAGGACCTTGATGTAGTGGTCCAGCCAGGGGTTACCCGTAAGCAGCTCAATAAATACCTGCATGATCGAGGCCTTTTCTTCCCGATTGATCCCGGTGCGGATGCCTCTATCGGTGGGATGACTGCATGCCGCGCGTCCGGCACCAACGCAGTCCGTTATGGCACCATGCGGGAGAACGTGCTGGCGCTGACGGTGGTATTGGCCGATGGTCGGGTCATAAAAACTGCAAGACGGGCCCGCAAGTCCGCAGCGGGTTATGATTTGACCCGACTTTTTGTAGGCTCCGAGGGCACCTTGGGCGTCATTACTGAGATTACGCTTCGGCTCTACGGTATTCCGGAAGCGATCTCCTCCGCGGTTTGTACCTTTCCGGATCTCGACAGTGCCGTGGCCACTGTGATCAGTACGATCCAATATGGCATTCCTGTCGCCCGAATCGAACTGTTGGATGAAGCGCAGGTAGATGCCATTAACCGTTATTCCAAAACGGATCTTGCTGTTGCGCCGACGCTCTTCCTGGAGTTTCATGGCTCCTCTCGCGGTGTTGAGGAACAGGCGCAAGTTGTCCAGGAACTTGCCGGAGACTCGGGCGGCAGCAATTTCCAGTGGACCACTAATACTGAGGAGCGAAACCGCCTCTGGCAGGCGCGCCATGATGCAGCTTACGCCTGCAAGGCGTTGCGTCCTGATGGCGAGATTTGGGCCACTGATGTGTGTGTGCCGATCTCACAGCTTGCTGAATGCATTCGTGAGACCCAGCGCGATATCCGTGAATCCAACCTGGTCGCGCCTATCGTGGGCCATGTGGGCGACGGAAATTTTCACCTGGTACTGTTGGTGGATAAGAATGATCCCGAAGAGCATGAAAGAGCGCAGCAGTTGCATGAACGGATGGTTATGCGGGCGCTCGCGATGGGGGGCACCTGTACCGGTGAACATGGTATCGGTTACGGCAAACTTGATTTTCTGGTCGCCGAACATGGTGAAGCAGTGAGCGTCATGCGGGCAATCAAGCAGGCGCTCGACCCCAACAACATCATGAATCCCGGTAAGATTCTTCGGGTCTAAGGTCTCTCCGTTCCCAGGATTTTCAACTAGCCGCCAAATGGAACACTGGTCTATTGCAAAACCCGCAGTCCATGCGGAGGGCGGCGTTGTGGTATCGCAGCATTATCAAGCGGCTGAAGCTGGGGCCAGAGTGCTGGCGAAGGGTGGCAACGCAGTCGATGCCGCGATCGCAGCAGGCTTTGCCCTTGGAGCGGTGGAACCGTGGATGAGCGGTCTTGGTGGCTGCGGATTCATGACGGCTCATCTTGCCGATACGGGCAAGAGTTATGCCGTTGAGTTCGGTGTCCGCGCGTCAGGCACATTAAATCCCGATGACTATCCACTGAGCAGTGGATTCGACTCCGATCTTTTTGCCTGGCCTGGGGTTGTGGATAACCGAAATGTGCTTGGGCCGCATTCCGTTGCCGTGCCGGGGTATGTCGCGGGTCTGGCGCTTGCGGCAGACCGCTTTGCAACGCTCTCGTGGGGCGAACTGCTCTCGCCGGCGATCAGTCTCGTGCAACAGGGTCTTACCGTGGACTGGTACTCGAGCCTTAAGATTGCATCCAGCGCGCAAGACATTGCTGGCTTTGAATCAACACGATCAGTTTACCTGCCTGATGGCCAGGTACCGATGGGTCACTGGGCCGGCGCTCCGCCCGTTATTGAGCTTAAGGGTCTTGCGCAAACTCTGCAGCAGCTCGCCGATGAAGGACCCGAGACATTTTATCGGGGAGATCTTGCGGGTCGGCTGTTGCGCGATGCCCAGAAGGTTGGGATCAGCCTGACAGCTGAAGATCTCGCGGCCTATCAGGCTGAGTGTATTGAGTTGTCGGGTGTCGCCTACCGGGATGCCATGGTCTATGCCCCCGCAGGCCTTTGCGGTGGACCGAGTATGTGTGATGCGCTCGCTGAACTTACTCGGCAGGTGCCGGTGCCAGGTAATCAGCCGGACGGCGACTTCTATTGCGCTGTCGCCGATAGCCTTAACAGCGCCTATGCGCATCGGCTTAACCGAATGGGCGACAGTCCAGATGGCAAGACGCCCGGTTGCACGACCCACCTTAATGTCACTGATCGGCACGGCAACGTCGTTGCGTTAACGCAAACGCTCCTTTCAGTATTCGGGTCACGATTGGTGCTGCCGGATACTGGAGTTCTCATGAATAATGGCATCATGTGGTTTGATCCCACCCCGGGACGGCCGAACTCTCTTGCGCCGACAAAGCAGCCGTTGAGCAATATGTGTCCGACGATTGTGAGACTGCCAACGGGCGTGATGTTCGCCGTGGGAGCATCCGGAGGTCGGCGGATTGTTTCGTCTTGTATGCAGCTGATCGCGCTGATGACCGACTTTGATATGGACCCAGAGCAGGCCATGCGCCAGCCCAGGATCGACGTTGGTGGTTCAGATCATGTGCTCGCAGATATCGCCCTGGATGAATCGATCAAGACTGTTTTGGAACAGCGTTTTGAAAACTTCACGACGGCCCAGCATGGTGTTTATCCCAGTCTTTTTGGGTGCCCTTCTATTGCAAGCGTTGAGCCAGGTGGCGGTCGTTCCACGGGGGCAGCGTTTGTCACCTCCCCGTTGGCAGCTGCGGTGAGTGAAGACGCATTGCACTAGCGTGCATTGAGACAAGGACAAGGTTCCGTCTGCATTATGCCGCCAAGCAAGATCCCCGTTCGTGGTACTCACCTCGTCGCAGGCGAAGGCCCGCTCGAGATCGAAGATGGTGTCTTTGAATTCTGGCCCGGGTTTCTTGGGAACTCGGAAGCGTCATCGTGCTTTGCAGCGCTTCGGAACACGATCGACTGGCATACCCCCAGGGTCTTCGTGTATGGGCGGTGGGTTGATTCACCGCGTCAGTCAGCCTGGTATGGCGATAGCCGGGCGGTCTACCGCTACTCCGGAACCGTGAACCAGCCCAGCCCATGGCTGCCGGAACTCGACGACCTGCGGGAGCGTTTGAATCAGTTCTGCGCGAGCAGGTTCAACAGTGTTCTTGCAAATCATTACCGTTCAGGGAAAGATAGTATGGGATGGCACAGTGATGATGAAAAAGAGCTGGGTGCAGATCCTGTGATTGCTTCCGTCAGTCTTGGTGGCGCGCGACGGTTTCTCCTGCAGCATCGACGTCGCAAAGATCTGCCGATCCACGAAATTGTTATGGAAAATGGCTCTTTGCTGGTCATGCGCGACGGCAGCCAGCAGGCCTGGCGCCATAGCGTTCCCAAGACCCGTCTAACCGTTGCGCCCAGAATTAATCTCACCTATCGTCATATCCTTGCAACCACAGATGCTACCGGTGTTGCTTAGTCCGGCCAGCAAACAGGATTAGTCGCCACGGTCGTGAGCGCCCCTCCATCAATGGATCAACACGAGATCGCACAAGACTATCGACCGCTTGCAGAAACGATGCGGCCGCAAAGTCTTGATCAGTTTGTAGGCCAGAGCCAGCTGGTAGGCGAGGGCGCGGCCCTTCGTCAGGCGCTGCTCGCCGGGCGGATTCATTCGATGGTGTTATGGGGTCCTCCAGGAACCGGCAAAACGACTCTTGCCAGGATGGTGGCGCAATATTGTGATGCCCGATTTGAAGTGCTCTCGGCAGTCACTGCAGGGATTAAGGATGTCCGGGAGGTGGTTGCCCGCGCCAAGGGATTGCCCGGAAAATTGGTGTTGTTTGTGGATGAGGTGCACCGTTTCAACAAAGCGCAACAGGACGGGTTTTTGCCTCATGTAGAAGACGGTACGCTGATTCTGATCGGAGCCACTACCGAGAATCCCTCGTTTGAACTTAATAACGCGCTGTTATCACGCCTTAGGGTCTACGTGTTAAAGCCATTGGAGTACGATGACCTTAGGGAGTTACTGGATCGAGCGCTCGACGACGTTGAACGGGGATTGGGCAGTCTGCGACTTTCGATCCCGGAAGATGCCCGCCAGCAGCTAATAGATGCCGCGGATGGCGATGCCCGCCGGCTTTTGAATCTTATGGAGATCGCTGCGCAGTTTGCCCAAACCACGGACGATGGCTGCGTTCTGCCAGATGAAATGCTTCCGGAGATTATTGGTACGCCGTTGCGGCGTTTCGATAAAGGTGGAGATCTTTTTTATGATCAGATTTCTGCGCTGCATAAATCGATGCGTGGAACAGACCCGGACGCAGTGCTCTATTGGTTTTGCAGGATGATCGACGGCGGCTGTGACCCACGGTATATCGCGCGACGCGCGATCAGAATGGCGAGCGAAGACGTAGGCAACGCCGACCCTCGAGCGCTCACGCTTACTCTAGATGCTGCCGAGAGTTATGAGCGTTTGGGTTCACCGGAGGGAGAGCTGGCGCTGGCACAGGCTCTCGTTTACCTGGCTTGCGCGCCAAAGAGTAACGCTGTGTATAAAGGATTCAACGAGGCAACCAAGGCGGCAAAAGAGACCGGGACTCAGGAAGTTCCCCTGCATCTTCGCAATGCGCCGACACGACTTGCGAAAGAACTCGGTTACGGTGACGGGTACCGATACGCCCATAATGAACCTGATGCCTATGCCCAGGGTGAGACCTATTTGCCGGAGTCTTTGATCGGTCAGCAGTATTACTACCCGGTAGACCAAGGCCTCGAGATCAAGATTCGCGAGAAACTTGATCGTCTTCGAAAAAAAGGCGGATCAATCGATGACCGCTGACCGCACTCATCTGGTCAGGATGTTGCCCACGGATCGCTCTTTAAGTCTTGGCGAACTCGCGAATGCCACACAGATAGATGAAGCCACTGTCGCTGCATTGTTGCAACAACTCGACCGGGATGGTTTGCCGTTGCGTAAGGAGAGTGATGCCCGCTACAGACTTCTGGAGCCGGTTCTTCCCATTGATGTGAGTGATCTTGTGGAGCAACTTGAGAATAAAGGCTTTCCTTTTGCGGGCCAGGCTGCGGTGCTGGATACCGTGGATTCAACCAGTGACTGGCTTAGCCGGGAACAAAAGGCAGGTCGGGATATTCATGGCAAGGCCTGTATCACGGAATTCCAGAGCGCGGGCCGTGGCCGCCGGGGAAGAAGTTGGCAAGGTTCGCCGTACTGCCACCTCATGCTCTCGATAGGGTGGCGGTTTCAAAAAGAAGCCGCCGAGATGACAGGTTTGAGCCTTTCTATCGGCGTTGCAGTTGCCGACTGCCTCAAGGAGCTCACCGGGGTCCCGGTTGGGTTGAAGTGGCCAAACGACCTTTGGTATCGGGATCAAAAACTTGGAGGGATTCTGGTTGATCTCAATACCTCTTCTAGAGGTGCTACCGTTGCAGTCGTGGGTATTGGGATTAATCTGCACGAACCCGGCTCCAATCAGTTCGATCCCGGGCAACCCGTCACGGATCTATTCAGTAATGCCGAGGACGATCTTCCCCCGCGCACAACAATCATTGCGCATGTGCTTGGCGCAATAGCAAATGTGCTGGATCGATTTCACCAGCATCAGTTTGCGCCAGATCAAGACCGCTTTAATGCATTGGATGTCTTTGCAGGGCGTAAGGTCCGCGCGGAATCAAAAGGCAAATTCCGGGAGGGCATAGGTAAGGGTGCCGACGAGTTGGGGCGTTATTGCGTTCACTGTGCGAACGGGGTGGTGGAAACGATAAACTCCGGGGATATCAGCCTGTCATTGGCTGACTGAATCTCTTTATTATCGCGTCACAATATGCCGACCCCAATCTCCTGTCTCCTGATTGATCACGGAAATAGCCGTATCAAGTGGGCACTGACAGATGCGGGTGATCTGTTTGTGGGCCAGGCGATTGATTACCATGACGAAGAAACAGACTTCAGTCCCTGGGAGAAACTCAACACAGTGCAAAGAGTCCTGGTGAGTAATAGCGCCGGCCCTAAAGCATTTGCGTACCTCTCGGATCGTTGTCAAAGCCAGTGGCAACTCAATCCCGAACTATTGCAAGCCCAGCCGGAACAGTGCGGCGTTATCAACAGTTACCCTGAGCCTCAGACCCTGGGTGCTGACCGATGGCTTGCGCTCATTGCGGCGCGACAGATTTTTAAGGATTCTCTTGCGGTTATTGATTGCGGGACCGCAGTGACATGTGACGCATTGTCAAAGGAGGGTGTTTTCCTCGGGGGTGTAATTAGTGCCGGGCCAAAGGTTGCTGCCGATGCGTTGGTCAAAAAGGCAGCGCATCTTGATCTTGATGAGATGCATTACCCCGGAGCGTTTAATACGGATACGGCGAGCGCAGTCAGTGCGGGCAGCCTGATATTCACGGTGGGGGGTATAGAAAAAGTACTGAATGAGTTCAGGTCGCAACTTGGAGACGAGATCCGTGTTTTGATGACCGGTGGGTGGGCGGCCACTCTGGCACCGTTGATTGATCTTGACGCGGGGGTGTATCCTGATCTCGTGTTGCAGGGAATTCAGTTTGTCGCCGGAAAAGAATCATGAGAGGGCTGTTGGCATTGCTGGTCCTTGCAAATATCGGCTTGTATCTGTGGGCCACGCAGTTGTCCCCAAAGGCGGAGTTAGGCCTGCCGGAAGCACAGGCGGGACACAATCTCGAGGCCATGGAACTGACCTCCGAGGAATCAATCGTTATGGGGGCCTCAGTCGGCTGTCTTCGAATAGGGCCGTTTTCCACTCAGCAGACGCTGAGCCATGGTCGTCGCATCCTGGTCAATAAAGGCTATGGACTGGCGCAGCAGCGTACCGCGGTGCGAGAGGTACACACCTATCAGGTATTGGCAGGCCCGTTTCTTTCGGATATTGCCCGGGATAATGCCCGAATGAGTCTTCAGGATGCCGGGATCAGCACCGGTGACCTGGCGTTTGGAGATGAAAAAATACTTTGGTTGGATGACTATGCACGCAAATCACAGGCGGACGAACTTGCCTCCGGTCTGGCTTCGCTGGAGCTTCCAATAATTGTCAAATTACAGGCACGAACCCTTGGGCCCCTTTATTGGCTCGATGTTCCAGACGTGGTAACCCCTGAGCGAAAGCAGGAGTTTGCAGAACAGAAGTGGGGAGATGCCATGACCGAAGTCACCCCGATCCCTTGTCCAAAAAGCGGGTAAGACCCCACCGCTTACTGCGGTCGCCAGCCTAGGGAAGTAAAATAAGGCCGTAGTTCTTTCTAAATGCCCGCATAGCTCAGTTGGCAGAGCAGCTGATTTGTAATCAGCAGGTCGTTGGTTCGAATCCGACTGCGGGCTCCAAAAACTCCCTAAATATCAGCGTAGTCTTCAACCTCAGCCAAAAGGCACTCCAACACAGACTGAGACAACGATACTTGCAGCGATACTTTTTTGCAAACTCGGATCGTTAAGGGAAGGTCAGCGAGCAATTCGTTGATGCCCCCGGGGGGTACACTGCCACCCCGGCGTTTCCTGCAGTTCCTTTTACCTCCCCTAAGCAGCTCGAGCAGTCTGAGCAATTTTTTGGACTTCTCTGCTTAGCCTGCAACCCGCTGTTAGGGTCGCTTCCGTGGACCCGTTTAGGGCAAAGTTTTGAAATATTTGAATGAATTATGTGCTGTCATTCATAAAAATTAGGCATCAACCAATGGGACGTCAAGTTTGTCTGACAATGCCAGTTATATTAAGCTGAGAAAACTTAGGCCACCAAGTGTTTAAATCGATCCACTAGACCCTTTAACCGAATGGATCACAATATCGATAGCCTTACGAAGAACATCATTTCTACGGGTCAGAGGGTAGCTAAGTGACAATTCGGAATCCGGCAATGCGATGGGAACTTCAATCTCTTCGAGAATCCCATCTTTCATATTTTGCTCGATAGATTGGCGAGTAACTGTCCCTATGGCGCCGGTGCTGCACAGCATTTCGACTATCATAGCAGTGGAAGTAGTCGTCATCATCGCGACGGGCCAGACACCGGCATTGCGTAGGCCAGTTTCAACCATGGAATATACCCGAGATTCGGACTTGAATGTAACGAACAGGGTTTCGCTAGCTCTAGCCATATTGAACACACCATTCTCCACCACCCCCGGCCGGGCTGCCCATATTGCGTCAAATACAGCCACCAGTTGCGATTTGATTCCTGGTGCTTCCGGCGGTGTGTCCATTAGAGTAATATCAAGCTCGCCTCGCATCATGCGTTCCCCCAAGCGATGACTGGAGTTGATTTCAAGCTCGAAACTCACCATCGGTAGTTCTTCGTGTAGCTTCCATAAGAGTGTGGGCAGCCACGTTGAAACCAGGCTTGAATTGGTTCCTATTCGCAGCGCTGTACCGACCGGAAGTTTCAAATTATTTCGTTTAGGATTAATGTTTTGGCTGATCTGCAGCATCTGTTCAGCAAGTGGCAGGATTTCCATAGCCTTATCAGTGAGCTGTACTGGATGGCGGTTGCGAACAAACAATGCGCCATCAATCTCACTCTCAAGCATCGAAATTCTCGATGAAATTGCGGGTTGCGTCAGATTAAGCTGTTCCGCAGCGGATCTAAAGCTTCGCAAAGAAGCAACGCTAACAAAGGCTTCGAGCTGTTTGAGATCCATCGACATCCAATCTGATAAATTTTACTTATTATTTTATTAAATGATTTTTATTGACTAAAGTCAAGTAAAGCCTAAATTTGATTTTGCAACGACAAGATCCGGCTGTGCCCGCATTGGCCGGCAATGGTTCTAACAAAAAAGGAATTTTAAGATGAAAAAATTACTTTCCGGCGTCGCACTTACATGTTTGGCGCTTACATTTACATCAACAGCCTCAGCCAACGAGCCTTGTGGGCCCGCTACGGCCGACAATCCGCTCAAGGGCGAAATGATTGTCATGAGCAGCGGGGGTTCGCTCGCTGCTGCGATTGAAGAGGCTCTATTCAACGCATTTGAAAAAGCCTGTGGTGTAGACGTGCAGCAATATACCCTGGCCAATCGTTCACTTGACCAGGTGAGAACTCTGATCGAAAGCGGCAATTTCTCGTTTGATATGTTCTTGACATTCAACGGCCAACGCTATCCGCAGCTGCTCGACGCGGGGCTTTTGGAAAAGCTGCCTGATGATGTCTGGAGCGGCTTGGAAGATGTAATCCTGCCAGGCACATCTTCGGAATATGGCATATTGGCGGCTCCGTTCACCACGGCGATGATCTACAACACTGACATTTTCCCTAATGGCATCAACAACTGGGAAAATTTCTGGAATGTTGATACTTTCCCCGGCCCGCGAATTTTGCGTGACAACCCGGACAATGTCGTATTTGCGTTACTGTCCACCGGCATGGCCAACAAAGACGTCTACCCGATTACCGATGAAAAACTCGACCTTGCATTTGAACAACTCAACAAGCTGCGTCCGCATCTGCGAAATTTCTGGACGACTGGCGACCAGCCCGTTCAGGGCGTTGGATCGGGTGAATTTGTTGCCGGGACTGCCTGGAACGGACGTGCTGCCAAGGGCTTGGGTCAAAACATGCCGATAGGAGTGACCTGGGATGGAAACCTGCTGACCGCAAGCTATTGGGTAGTGCCAAAGAATGCCCCCAATGCACGCAACGCATTTGCGGCAATGCGTTTTATCCAGAACGCCGAATTGCAAGCCGGACTGGCGAATGCCATCGGCTATGCCGGCCCGATTAAGGGGATGGAAAAATTCATCAGCAAGGACGTTTATTCGATGCTTGCAAGCAACTCAGACAACGCTGCTGAAGCCTCGATCGTTGACGTGGCGTGGTGGTCAGAAAACGAAGCGCGTCTGACGACTATCTGGTCCAAGTGGGTCGCCACCGGGGTCTACGAACGCTAAGAACGGTCATTAGCCAGTTCAATAAATTTAAGACGAGGGCCCTTAAATGGGCCCTTTTGGCTCCCGCAACGCTTCTGATCGCTTTGGGCATTGCCCTACCGGTTGTTGCGGGATTCATTTCGGCGCTTAGGCGCAAAGGCGAATGGTCGCTCGAAAGCTACCGCATCGTCCTGTCCGATCTGCCTTATGTGCCGATCCTGATGAATACGATGCTAATTTCGATGCTGGTTTGTGTGTTTAGCGTTGGTCTGGCTTTCGCGGTTTGCATGCAAGTTTCGCGTTCAAGTCCCGGTGCGGCCCGGCTGTTCATCGGATCCCTGACCTTAATCCTGGCAATTTCGTTGCTGGTCAAAAACTACGCGCTGCAAGTAATTCTGGCATATAACGGGCCGCTGAACGAAATCATGGTCGGCTTGGGGATATTTGATCGAAAACAGTACCTTCTGTTTACAAAGCCCGCCGTCATCGTCGCGATGGTTCAATTTATGACTCCCTATGCTGCGTTGATCCTGTTCGGAGCTTTTCGGCGTATCGACTACGATATCATTCTGGCGACCAAAACGTTGGGAGCGGGCCCCTGGACCGCATTCCGCACTGCACTTTGGCCGCAAGTGAAGACATCTGTGCTGATGGTTTCGATCCTGATCTTCTCGATCTCTTCGGGTTTCTTTGTGACACCGGTGCTGCTTGGTGGTCCAACTGACAAGATGATTGGTTCGCAAATGCACACCGATTTAATCTACAACAACACCTTCGGCTCCAGCCTCGCCGCAGCGCAGGGCATGGTTCTGACTGCAATTCTGGCTACTATTACAATAATAGCGTTTTTGTTTGCGGGATCCGGCTTTTTGAACGCCGCCGATGATCACGAAGGATAGAACATGAACAGGCTAATAACAGGACTCTACTGTCAAACTGGCCGAGTTGTGGTAGTGCTCTATTTCGCTTTTCTGCTTGTCCCGGTTGTGATCATGATTCCGGCCAGTTTCACCGCCAATGAAATTTTGGAATTCCCACCGCAGTCGTATTCGATGCGCTGGTATGAATTCGTCCTTGCCAGTTCTGAATGGCGCGGATCGGCGCTAGTTTCATTTCGTATCGCACTAGGGGCCATGGTCATCTCGACCGCATGTGGCATGTTTATTGGATTCACGATCTACCGGTTCGGACGTATCAACAACTATCTGCGCTTGCTGTACCTGTCACCGATGCTGATCCCCCATATTGTTGTGGCAACTGGTCTTTTCGACCTTCTGGTGCCGATGCATCTTCTTGGTAGTGAACTAGTACTGATGGTGGGTCATGCCACGATGTCTTTGCCGATATCTGTTGTTGTTGCGATTGCCGCATTTGAGACAGTAGACCGGACTTTCTGGACAGCAGCCAGCACTCTTGGCGCCCGAGGGCCGCAAATTGTAGGAATGGTGATCATGCCGATCATCGCGACAAGTATCGTCGCCTGCCTAATCCTGGCTTTCGAGAATTCCTGGCATGAAGTAACGCTGGCAGTTTTCATTGGCCCGGGCCTGACACCAACATTACCGAACAAGCTGTTTACACTGTTGCAGCAGGAAAACAGCCCTGCATTCGCGTCGATCTCAACGATGCTGCTCCTTGTAACCGTTGTCTTGGGCATCATTCTTGCGAAGATCTCTAGGCAAAAAAGAATCAGTAAAAGTGGAGGCTGACAATGAATAACACCGGTACTAAAACACAGCCTTACTCGGTGGATGCACCGCAACCGGCGATCGAGATGCGGGATATTACGGTCAGATTCGGTCAGTTCACCGCATTGGATAAGCTCAACCTGACAGTGGACGATGGCGAGCTATTGACAGTTCTTGGCCCAAGCGGATCAGGCAAGTCGACGTTGCTGAACATCGTCGCCGGCTCGCTATACCCGACTTCGGGGAGTATCCACTTTGAAAACAAGAACGTGACCGATTTGCCGCCACACAAACGGCGTGTCGGCATGGTCTTTCAAAAATACACGTTGTTTCCAAACAAAACGATTGCCGAGAACATTGCCTTTCCGTTGGCCATTCGGAAAATTGACAAGGCAGAGTTGAACAGCCGGGTAACCGAAGCAATCGAGATGGTTGGCCTGAAAGAGCTAGCTGACCGGTATCCTTCGCAGATTTCGGGTGGCCAGGCACAGCGCGCTGCGGTCGCTAGGGCAGTGGTTTTCAACCCAGCTATTCTGTTGATGGACGAGCCCTTGGGAGCATTGGACAGGGCGCTGCGTAAGTCGCTCCAGTTCGAGATCCGATCACTTCAGCGGCGACTGGCAGTTCCGACGCTGTATGTCACCCACGACCAAGAAGAGGCAATGAGCCTGTCTGACAGGATTGTCATTCTGCGAGACGGTCTGATTGCCGCACAAGGTTCTCCGCGCGACCTTTATGAAAACCCCAATTCAATGTGGACGGCGACGTTTCTCGGAGATGCCAATTGCTTCCCGGTCGAGGGCGGTCTGGAAATTAACGGCGCGGAAACGCATGTGCGAGTTTTGGGTGGTAAGTCAGTTCCGGCAAGAGGTTTGGCCGGTAACACGCTTCCCAAAGATGCAGTAATCGTGGTTCGGCCCGAAAACTGTATAGTTTCCAGCAACCCTGACACCGACAGTACCTTTTGTGGAGCAACGGTGAAATGGGTCGAATACCTTGGCACTATCCAGCGGATCAGACTTACCATGGACTCGCATGAGGCCACCGTTTATATGCCAGGACGGGAGACCGGGATTGAGGCTGGTGAATTTGTGTACGTTGGTTGGAAGGCTGAGCACGCCTTGGTCGTGCCTCGTGTCTGATATTTGAAACCCATTTGAGTAGAAGCAACAATTGTGAACACAATAGATATTGGAAAATCATCCGGTCATCCGTCGATGTTCAGTGATTTCCGCAATGAGAGCTGGCAGGATTTGAAGTGTCGAGTGGAGGCGGAACCTCTTCCGCGAAGTGTATATCAACATTTTGAAAATACTGCGTCGGCCTATCCTGACAAAGAAGCTTGGCATTTCATAGACACTGAGACTAGCCGCACGTGGTCCCAAGTATTAGAACTTGTGGACCGGGCCGCCGCCGCTTTACACCTCCTCGGTGCACGCGAGGGCGATCACGTTGCGATAATGGCCACCAATATCGAAGAATTCCCGACATTATGGCTTGCGCTTGCACGGATTGGTGCAGCGATGGTGCCGGTGAATGCACGCTATTCGCCGGTCGAGGTTGACTATGCCCTGACCACGTCTGACGCGAAGTTCTTTCTCATCGAAGATGAGCTCTGTAGCGTGTTGGAAAAACTGGTGCATAAAGCCATTCCCAATGAGCGTTTGATCATCATCGGAGGCAAAGGGCCAAGTGGGTATACCCGTTGGCGATCGCTGGTCGGTGCGGCAACTGGCGTGATCTCACCAGTCGCCACGCCAGATCCCGAGCGGGTGTTAAATTTGCAATACACATCCGGCACTACGGGATTTGCCAAGGCCTGCATGTTGCCGCACAGCTATTGGCTGATCTGTGCCTTGACGCATCACCAGATTGCCGCGACGGATCTGGCGCGGATGTATGCCAACACAAGCTTTTATTACATGATCAATCAACGCATGTTGGTGCAGGCTATGTTCTCTGGCGACTGTCTGGTGTTTCCTAAAACTCCTACAACCAGTTGCTTCATCAATCATCTGGTGGACTATAACCTTGATTATTGCACACCGCTTTTGGGCCTGATGAAACAATCCGAGCGCGATAAGGACCGTGCTCACCATGTGCGGATTTCCATGTCGGGTCTAGGCGACATGTCCCGAGGCGAACAAGGCGCGTTCCATCGGCGTTTTCATTTTCCGGTGCAGAATATTTACGGCATGACGGAATATGGCGTAGCAACTTATGTTCCAGCGCATCAGATTATTGAGCTTGAGGACACCGGCACAATCGGCTTTCCGGCACCATTCCGTGAGGTCAGGATATTTGACGAAAATGGCATCCCTGTTGCGAGCGGAGAGCATGGCGAGATCTGCGTTCGCGGGACTGGCATGCTCAAAGGGTATTACGGAAACAAGCAGGCCACACGAGATGCGTTTCGTGGCAAATATTTCCGCACGGGTGATATCGGCTGGCAAGATGAGCGCGATCTATTCTTTCTGGTCGGCCGCTCCAAAGACATGGTCAGGCGCGCTTCGGAAAACGTACCTTGCGTCGAGGTCGAAACGGCGCTGCGTCTGATGCCCGAGATCGTCGAAGCAGCGGTCATCCCGGTGCCCGATCCAGTTACCGAAGAGGAAGTAAAGGCTTATGTGCAATTGAAACCCGGTTTGACCCCAGAAAACGTTCCGCCAGAGGTAATATTTGCTCATTGCGAGACCCGCTTGGCGCCGTTCAAGATGCCACGCTATCTTGAATACCGGCTAGCGTTTGAGCTGACTGAGACGTTTCGGGTGCAAAAAAAGAAACTTAAATCCGAGAGCGACGACCTGATCTCCGGCAGTTTCGATCGGGAGGCAAAGAAATGGCTATAGTCCAAAACGATGAAATGGCGCCCTTTCTGCACTATGCGAAAACAAATGGTGTGGCGACGATAACGCTCGATAATCCACCGGTGAATGTATTGACGCCCGCCATTCATCGCCGGCTCTATTCTATCATCAAGGATTTCGTCGAGGATCCTGAGGTTCGTGTTGGGATTTGGACCAGTGCCGGCTCGCGAATAATGTCGGCGGGCGACGATATCAAAACACCACGATCAATCCGAACTGACGCCGAAACCATCGCGCGTCATCTTTCGCCGCGTCAGAACGATGAACAGTTGGGTTATCCAGGCTGGGAAAATGAAGTTATGAAGATCGAGCGATATAAGCCGATCGTTGCCGCAATCAACGGCCCGGTATACGGTGGAGCAATGCTGTATTTGCTGATGCTGACGGACATTCGAATCACGGTTGACAATGCTGCATTTTGCCTGCCCGAGATCAAGTTTGGCATGGGGGGTGCGTCTGGCATGATGCGCCTGTCGAGACAACTACCCCATGCTGTGGCGATGAATATGGCGCTGACAGGAGAACCTTTATCCGCAGATGACGCTCTTCGCCACGGTCTCGTCACTGAGATTGTACCGAGCCGTGACTTGATGCGGCGAGCCAATGAAATCGCAGGTACCATTGCTGCATCGCCGCCCATTGGGGTGCGTGCGGAAATGGAAGCCAGCCTACGAGGAGAAGACATGAGCCGCGTAGATGCATTTGCACATGCGAGCCATTTATTCCGAATGTGTCGGGTTGGCTTGGGTAATACTCTGCCACTCTCGCCAAAAAAAGGAGGCGATAGCGATAATTAACACCGCAGCAAATGAGCGCACTGAAATCGAAGCGCGTATCTCCCGCGAGGGTTGGGGCGACAGCATTGGGGCACTTCTGGTCGAAGCTGCCAAGACCTACGGTGACCGACCAGCTGCAGTGTTCTTTGAGCAAGACAGCCAGATCACCTATGCGGAACTCGATCTACTCACGGATCGATTTGCCATGGGGCTATTGGAACGGGGCATCAGAAAGGGCGCACATGTTGCGGTCATGCTGCCAAATACACCAGCCTTTTTGATCGCGTGGTTTGGCCTGGCAAAGCTGGGAGCGGTCATGGTACCAGCCAACACCCGTTATACAGCGACTGAGTTGGACTTTTTGCTCAATCAGTCAGATTCGCAGATGCTGATCATCGACAGTAGTTACCTTTATGCGTTCAACAATATGGTGACCCGGCCTGACATTCTGACTGAGGACCGCGTCATCATTCACGACCAGTCAGACCTGTCATGCAATTGGCACAGCGTATTCTCTGAAAGGCCCAATTTCAATCCCCCGGTGCCGGTAACAGGCTCGGATTTAGCCAATATCCAGTTCACCTCAGGCACTACCGGATTCCCCAAGGGTTGCATGCAGCCGCATGATTACTGGCTCTTGGCGTCCAAAATCATGAGTGTGAATTTCGTTTCGGAGGGGCTGGAACGATTCTTGATCTGGGGGCCGTTTTTCTATATGGATCCGCAGTGGATGTTCCTGACAAGTTTGCGATTGGGCGCAACTTCCTATATCGCCAACAGAATGCAACTGGGGCGTGTTTACGAGTGGCTGGCTGATTATGCCATCAATTTCTGCTCCCTGCCTGAGCCCGCCCTGGCCCGGTTTCCGCAAGACCGGTCGGGTGACGACAAAATTCGGTTGAAGTTTGTGATGAGCTATGGATGGCGCTCTGAAACTTTTGTAAAACTTGCAGACAGGTTTTGCACTAAAGCACGTGATTGCTATGGAATGACCGAGATAGGGGTTGGCACTCTTATGCCGCGATCTCCCGATGTTGCGCTCAAGTTCGGGCTCAGCGGTCCGGTGGGCCCAATGCGAGAGATGAGGATTGTCGGGCCTGATCAACGGGACGTAAAGCCTGGCGATGTTGGCGAGCTTTGGGTGCGCGGAAAGGGGTTGATGCTAGGGTATTACAAACGCCCCGATGCCAATGCCGAGGTCTTTACCGACGACTGGTTTCATACTGGTGATCTATTCGTTAGCGACGGCGATGGCTTCCTAAAAATTATCGGACGTATCAAGGAAATGATCAGACGATCCGGCGAAAATATCTCGGCCCGCGAGGTTGAGTCCGTGCTTAAAAGGCATTCGGATGTCGCCGACGCTGCGGTGATTGCCGTTCCGGATGCCATTCGCAAGGAAGAAGTGAAGGCCTTTGTGCAATTGGCTACGCATGTGGAAACCAGCGTGCTGCAAGAGGAGATTATTGTCAAGCATTGCCGCGAACATCTAGCTGCTTTCAAAGTGCCGAGGTATTTTGAGTTCGTTTCAAAATTTCCGAGAACGCCGACCGGCAAAATCAAAAAGAGCAATTTGAGCTGAACGATCTCCTTTATTCCCGTTAGAAACCGGTTTTCGCTGGTTTTTTCAGAGTAAATTAAACGGGGATATAGGCAGTTCGATCATATCCAGCCTGTCCAAGCCTTATGTAGGAGGCGGATATCTTTCATCTGCGTGCGAATGCGGGCTTGGCCGCGTGGCAGCCTTCAGGTCATTGGCCCAATCAGTGACGTGGCGCAGCTTCATGCGCTCGCTATTCTCAGTTACCTCCTCTAAATACCTGTTCATCAAGC
>JBMUHF010000086.1:0-1917 GCA_050302555.1 Arenicellales bacterium
GGCGGACGTCAGCGTAGCGTGACGAGATCACAGCGCGTTGCGCGCCGGTCGAGTCTTTTCGGAACGAAGTGGTGTTTCACAAGGCCATTGTACACCTACAAATTGGAGAGTAGTGGTGGGTGTTGCCAAACAACAGAGCGGGATAGAAGGGTTCAATCAGATCAGTTTATGCATGTCTTCAAGATTTGTGCTGCCGATTTCGCTTACAATTTTCCGGCGAAGTTTACGCATTCCACCCAACCAGCGATCATAGTCCGAAGCTTTATACTGAATGAACTGTGCGACGTCCGGGTGCAAGCGGTTATCGATGGCCAAGGTATCGCGCTCTGGGATGACTTGGTGAAGCGCGAACTTGAGTCAGGGGAGTTATGTTACCTCTCAGATATCGCTATTGAAGAGGCGGGATATTTCCTTTTGTATATGGGTAATCAAAACCAGAGAAGCACGGTGATTCAGAAATTTTCAGATTGGATCTGCGATCAGCAGTGAGGCTCATCTCATGAACCCATGGCACACCGTGCTCGCCGTGTTGATTAACCTGCTGTGGGGGTCGATGTTTATTGCCGCAGTGATCGGGTTGCGCGAGTTTCCTCCGATTCTTTTCACGGGCATTCGTTTTGGCCTGCTTGCGATTTTGCTCGTTGGTTTCTTGCGGGTGCCACGATCGCTGATGGCGCCGCTCTTCAGGATCGGATTGGTCATGGGTGCCGGCATGTATCTGACGCTGTATCTTTCTGTTGCCCTGGCAGATAACACGGCATCCATCGCGGTATTCAGCAAACTCGAGGTGCCGTTTGCGCTGTTATTAGGGGTTATCTTGCTCGGCGAGAAAATGGGTTTGGCCCGAGTCGCCGGGGTCTGCATCGCGATGATCGGAGCCGCGATCATTACCTTTGATCCGGCGGCGTTTGACGATTTGCCCGCCTTATTCTGGATGGCTGTCTCGTGTGGATTTTCAGCGTATGGATTTATTCAGATAAGAAGGCTTGGCAAGATTCATCCCTTAAGTATTGTTGCGTGGGTATCTGTGGTCAGTGCGCCGATCCTTCTCCTTACTTCATCGATCTTTGAAAGCGGTCATCTCGACGTAGTCCAAAGTGCAACATGGTCGGGGTGGTTGGCGCTTGTCTATACTGCGGTGATGAGTTCGGTAGTAGCTAATTCCGGGCTTTATTTTCTACTGCAGCGATACCCAGTAAATCTGGTATCGCCGTTTGGACTGCTTTCTCCTATCTTCGCCGTGATTGGCGGAATTCTGTTTCTGGATGATGTGTTAACTCTCGGTCTTATTCTCGGTGGGGTCCTGATTCTTTTTGGGGTGACCTGGATTAATCTTCGTGCGACGTCGCCGGATGAAGAGGCATCGAAGGCCAAATCCTAAGAGGATGTGTGAGACCGCATATTGGATGCGAGTCAGGATTGAGGGTTGAATTAGAAAAAATAGCTCGGATCAAAACACGACAGATCCGGCAGGACATCCCAGATTTTCCCTTCGGGTTCGGGTTGGTCGTTCTCTTTAGTCCGAAGACGCTCCGTTATGGCATGGCTGAATTCATAAGGGAAACGCACGATAACAGAAGGCTCATTCATCATTTCATCAGCAATCTGTTCGGGCGTTTTGTTGAGGTAGGCAAGCGCCGATTCAACCAGCGCCGGGTTTTCCAGATTACCAAACATGAATTCAAAATTTATCTCCCAGTGCCAATCCTCGGGCGTGATCTGGGCAAAAGTCTCAAGAGGGATCCAGTTGCTCAGCATTGAGGATTTCGTTTCCGAACTCCAGTACAGATCACCATCAGAGAACACATTCGTCAGAAACTGATCGGCAAAGGTTGTTGAGGGAAAATGAAGTCGAACAGTTCCAGTGTTGCTCCAGGCATCGGACTGCAAGACAAAGACTCCACTCTTCCAGCAGGT
>JBMUHF010000087.1:0-1931 GCA_050302555.1 Arenicellales bacterium
ACGGACTCGTACAAAAGGCATGGATACCAAAGTCCTTACCCATGCATCACTGATCGCTTGTGCGTTGCTCGTGCTGCCCGTCGGGGCGGGCGCGGCAAGCGACGAAGTTGAAGTGGGTGTGACGGCCGCCTCCGTTATTGATGCCATAGGCAAACCGCCGATATCCGCAGCCCGTGATCTTGAAACGGGCCTTGAAGTCTTTTTCAACGAGAAGATCTCCACTGATGATTCGGGCAGAGCGCAACTGCTCTTTCGTGACGGCACTTCCTTGACCGTGGGTGCGAGTTCAGAAATGACCATCGATGAATACGTGTATGACCCCGCGACCGGCACGGGAGACATGGTGGTCAGTATCAGTAAAGGTGTTTTTCGTCTTGTCGGAGGCAAGATCTCAAAGAACCAACCTATTGTTTTCAACTCGCCGTCAGCAACGGTCAGCGTTCGGGGAGGCATCGCGTATGTAAAGCAGACGACTGCAGGACTTGAAGCGGGCCTGCTCTATGGCACCCAGTTGAGCGTCACATCAGCCGCCACTGGGCTAACCGCAAGCACATCTCAGACTGGGCGGGCCTTCAGCATCAGCTCGGGACAGACCACGGCACCTACTGCACAAAAGATCAGCCCCGAGGGGCTCGCGCAGGATCTTGCGGCACTTGAAAAATCTACAGAACAGCCCGCGCCGACAGCCGCTGATGAGCCGTCCGGTGCTTCGGATCAGCAAGCCGGTGGCGCAAAACCCGAGGATCCTGCCCCAGCCGAGGGCGATCAGGCAAACACAGCACCGCAACCGGAGTCTGGGGAAAAACCGGCAGACGAAGGCCGTGCACCCGAGTCGGGCCTGGCACGAACAGAGCCTGACCCGAACCAACCTCCGCCAGAAGAGACGGGGCTTGTCGTGAGGGAAGGAAGCCCCGACGGGCTGTTGCCTGATACGAATGAATCTCCGCCTGAACCAGGAACTGAACCACAGCGCCTTGCACCACTGACTCCCGGAGAACCCGGCAAAGTCATGGCTGACGGCAGCATCATGCCGCCACCTATACCTGGTAACCCGGAAGATCTTCAGGCAGGCTTCCCAGCATCACCCGAAGGACTGACCCAGTCTGTCGAGATCGGAGCTCCGTCAATACCCGAAGCGGGTATGGCGGCCAAGATCCCAGCGACTGATCCCCAGCCGGGGCTGCCTCCCTTGCCGTCTGGCTCCGAGAGGGCGGTATACGTTGCCCCAGGGACTGCTGCACTTCCCGCCGGAGGCATCCCCAGCATGCCCGTCGCACCGGCCGGCCTTAAGTTGGAGATTAATTCGCTTGCTGTCGACTTCAGCAAAGATGTGGCGGCTTATGTTCCGCCGGTTGGGTCGCCCATAGGGGGCACCCCGACCAAGACTTCCGCTGAACCCGCCATGGCAATGGTCGATATGACCAAAGCTGTTGACGACACGGCCAAAGCACCCGGTGTCAAAACCGAGGACGGCAAGTCTGTTACCGCGCCGACCGGCGGCTGGGAAACTTCAGCGGCCTATTCTTTCACGGGCGCAAGCGCTGAGGAAAAACCCGCTTACTTCGAACCGAAAACAGCAGACACCAGAACGACGGCTACAACGGGTGCAACGGCTACAGACCGTTGCGATCCCGATACTGAGTATTGTCCCTCGGAATCGGAAATAGCAGCCGGTACAACGAGGCCTAAACCAGCTGAAACCGTCAAGGTCGAGACAAAGACAACCAGTTGTGATCCTGCCAAGGGCTGCAAGACCGTCACGGAAACTTCCCCGACAACAACCCCTGCGACAACGCGGACAGTTCCGGCTACAACTAGAACAGTCCCTGCGACAACGCGGACGGTTCCGGCTACAACCTGGACTGTCTCCCGCACGGATTCAACAACTCCGGCGATAGGCACGGGTGTTTTTAGTTCGGGAACCGAGTTCG
>JBMUHF010000088.1:0-4605 GCA_050302555.1 Arenicellales bacterium
CGGGGTATGACACTTGTTCGGAGCGATGTTCCATAGCTTTTGTTGCTGCGCTCTGATCGTCGGGTGCGACTCGACAGATCTTGTCGGAGCTGCCACCGTCGTTGGCCACCGATATCAGAGCGCAGCAACAAAAGCCATGGAACCGCGCTCCGAGCGGCTCGTGAGGGTGCGCAGCTGGTCGCGACTAACGCGATGCGCTTTCTCGCGCCCTCGGACTTTGAGGCGCATGAGATTCGGACGTGCATCCATCAAGGGCGGGTTTTGGATGATCCGCGGCGACCGAGGGCGTTTACCTCGCAGCAATACCTGAGAACGCCATCTGAGATGGCTAGCCTCTTTTCAGACCTACCGAGCGCACTCGAGAATACGATTCAGATTGCCCGGCGGTGCAATGTCTTTATCGATTTCGAGACGACCCATATGCCCAAATTCCAGGGTGATGATGGGCGTAGCGCCGACCAGATTCTTGAAGAGCAGGCAGAGCAAGGCTTTCATTCCTACCAACAACGAGCCGACGGGATTGACCCCCTGGTGTACCAGGAACGACTTTCCTCAGAAATCGAAACCATCAACAGGATGGGTTTTGCCGGCTACTTCCTGATCGTGGCGGATTTCGTGCAATGGGCACGCGATAACGGGGTTCCGGTCGGCCCTGGAAGGGGATCAGGCGCCGGATCGCTGGTGGCTTTTTCGCTGGGCATCACCCGCGTCGATCCGATCAGACACGGTCTCCTTTTCGAGCGCTTCCTGAATCCGGAGAGAGTCTCTTTACCTGACTTCGATATCGACTTCTGCATGGTTGGACGCGACCGGGTGATCGAATACGTGAGTCAGCGGTACGGAGCAGAAAAGGTCGCACAGATTATCACCTACAACACGCTTGCGGCGCGCGCCGTGGTCCGAGATGTCGGCCGTGTGATGGGGATGCCATACGGCTTTTGTGACACGCTGGCAAAGCTCGTGCCGTTTGAGGTCGGCATGACACTCGAGAAGGCGTTGACACAGGATGATGAGTTGCGGCGCCGATATCGGAACGAAGCGGAAGTTACCCAACTTATCGACAACGGTCGACGGCTGGAAGGGATGCCCCGAAACGCCGGGAAACATGCCGGCGGCTTGGTGATTGCACCCGAGCCGATCGCGGAGTTTTCTCCGTTGTATTGGGAGCCTGGGATGACGCAGGCGGTGACACAGTTCGATAAGGACGATCTCGAAGCGATTGGATTGGTCAAGTTCGACTTTCTCGGATTGCGCACCCTTACTGTCCTCAACTGGGCGACTGCGCTCGTGAACGAATCCCGCGGAAAAGATGGGAAAACTCCAGTTGATCTTGAACAACTTCTCCCGGATGACCCTGAGGTTTATCGCCTTATCTGCACAGGAAGGACCACCGCGCTGTTCCAACTGGAGTCCCGCGGGATGCAGGAGCTTATCCAGCGCCTACAGCCGGATCATTTCGAGGAATTAGTTGCGCTGGTTGCGCTGTTTCGGCCGGGTCCACTGCAGTCGGGAATGGTTGATGATTTCATCAATCGAAAACACGGCCGCGAGCCGGTGGTCTATCTCCACGACAGTATTAAAACCATCCTGGAGCCAACCTACGGAGTCATCCTGTATCAAGAGCAGGTAATGGAGATTGCGCAGCAGCTGGCCGGTTTCAGTCTTGGATCCGCTGATTTGCTGCGTCGGGCCATGGGCAAGAAAAAGCCCGAGGAAATGGAGCGGCAAAGACAGACCTTTATCGACGGGGCGATTGAACGTGGAATCAAGGAATCGAGTGCTGCCCACATCTTTGACCTGATCGAGAAATTCGCGGGCTATGGCTTTAATAAATCACACTCAGCGGCCTACGCACTCCTCAGCTATCAGACCGCGTGGCTGAAAACGTTTTACCCAGCCGAATTCATGTCTGCAGCGCTCTCAGCGGACATGGAGCATACCGACAAAGTTGTGGTGCTCGTAAGGGAAGCGAAGGCAATGGGACTGATTATCTCGCCACCGGATATCAATCGCGGCGAGACGAAGTTCTCGGTCGCAGAAGACGGTTCGATTGTTTATGGCCTCGGCGCCGTGAAGGGGGTGGGGGAGAAGGCCCTCGAAGACGTTTTGAAAGATCGAGAAGACAATGGCGACTTTGGCGATTTATTGTCGTTGTGCCGTCGTGTCGATTCTCAAAAGGTTAACCGAAAGACCTTGGAGGCGCTGATCCGGGCCGGAGCATTGGATTCACTTGGAGTTGCGCGGGCGCATCTTGACTTCCAACTCCCGCAGGCTTTGGGCGCAGCGGGTCAGCATAGTAATGATCTCTCCTCAGGACAAAACGATATGTTCGGTTTACCCTCCGTTGATGACGTCGTGCTCGCAACACCCTCTGGTCATTCCTGGTCCGATCGAAAACGCCTTGAAATGGAGCGGGCCAGTTTGGGTTTCTATTTGACCAGTCACCCGATTGAGTATCACAGGCCTGAACTGCGAGCCATCGGGGTGGTCGCAATCTCAAAGGCGGATGTCCAGAATGGGAAAAAGGGGATGTTGGCAGGCCTTATTCAGGATTTACGTACGTTTCAAAATCGCAAGGGCGAGACCGTCGCATTTTTCCGGCTCGACGACGGCGCGGGACTTGCTGAAATCAGTGTTTCACCAGCGCTGTTTGCAGAACGGCGGACCTCGTTGAATCATCATGGGTTGGTCCTGGTTCGCGGCTCAACCGGAGTCGATGACCGGTCGGGGCTCCTTGCCCTGAAAGCGGAACAGTTATGGACTCTAGATGTTTTCCGTTCGGAAAAGCTCTTCGAACTAACGATCACTCTCCCCAATACTCCGAATCCGGCCATGGCTGCGGATGAACTTAAGAATCTACTTCGGGGCTACACGCCAGGGAATACCCACGTAGCGGTCAATTATCGAAACCGCGATGGAGACAGCCTCTCTATCCGCCTCGGAGACCAATGGCGAGTCCGTCCTGAGCCAGAGCTTTTCGACAGCCTGGCGGAATTTGCTGGAAATGAAGGGGTCGGGTTTGACTTCTCGGATCCGGGAGATCGCGCTCGGTCACGGAGCAGTAAGGCTGCTTAGCGGACTGATTCTTCCGCTGTTCGGCGCGGGGTAGAATAGGACCGTATGAGTAGTTCCTTGGATTTCGAACAGCCAATCGTTGATCTTGAGGCAAAGATCGAGGAGCTTCGCCGGGTTGACGGTGACGGGGAGTTGAATCTCCAGCGCGAGATTGAGCGTCTTCAAGGGAAAAGCCGAAAGCTGACCCGCGACATCTTCGGATCGCTTGATGCCTGGCAGATCACGCAGTTAGCGCGCCATCCACAACGGCCGCATACGATCGACTACATCGAAAGGGTCTTCAGTCATTTTCAAGAACTCTCGGGAGACCGGATGTACCGGGACGATCCTGCAATTGTGGGTGGGCTCGCCCGGTTGGCTGGGCAGGGCGTGATGGTAATTGGGCATCAGAAAGGCCGGGATACCAAGGAAAAAGTTCGAAGGAATTTCGGGATGCCTAGTCCGGAAGGCTATCGGAAGGCTCAACGATTGATGCGCACAGCCGAGCGTTTCGGCCTTCCTGTCGTAACTCTGATCGACACCCCGGGAGCCTACCCCGGAATCGGAGCGGAAGAACGTGGTCAAAGCGAGGCTATTGCGCAGAGTATCTCGTTGATGGTGGGCCTTGCGGTTCCCATTGTCTCCGTGGTGATCGGAGAAGGCGGGTCGGGTGGGGCATTAGCTATTGGTGTATGCGACCGGCTGGTAATGCTTCAGTATTCGACTTATTCGGTAATTAGCCCTGAAGGGTGTGCCTCCATCCTGTGGAAGAGTTCAGAAAAAGCACAGGCGGCGGCTAACGCAATGAAAATCACTTCTGAGAGTCTAAAAGAGAACGGACTGGTCGACGAGATAGTGACGGAACCCCTTGGGGGCGCTCACCGAAACCCAGAACAGACGGCGGACCACCTCGTTGAAGCGCTTCGTGAGCAACTTGATGCCTTGCGCTCGCTCAGCACCGAGGAACTCCTGATCCAACGCGAGAAGAGGCTTCGTTCTTTTGGACGGTTCCGGGACGGGTCCTGATTCTCTCCCTGTTGAGCGTCACGCCCTTCAGCAATCGGTCCGGAGCGCGATTGACCCGTACAAAGACCGACTGATCAATATTGCGTTCAGTGGAGGGCCGGATTCAACGGCGCTGCTTTCTGTCACCGTTTCGCTGCGCTCCTCGATGGGGCTAAACCTCAGAGCCCTCCACGTCAATCACGGATGGAACGAAAAATCTGAGGACTGGGCGGCACATTGCGAGTCTGTTGCGCGAGAACTGAGTGTCCCGTGTGAGACGATCCAACTCGATGCCAATTTTGGGTTCGATCAGGAATACGCGGATTTTCCGGGGTCTTCCAGAGAAGCCAGGGCGAGAGCTGCCAGGTATCACTGGTTTTCGCAGATGGTGGATCCCGCAGATGTACTTTTGACGGGACATCACCTCGATGATCAAGCTGAAACTTTTATCCTTCGTCTGATGCGTGGATCTTCCATTCGTGGGCTAGGAGGGATGCGTCCTCAGCAAAACTTGAACAAACTGCAGGTTTTGCGTCCCTTTTTGGG
>JBMUHF010000089.1:0-1559 GCA_050302555.1 Arenicellales bacterium
TGTCTCTATGCCTATGATTGAGTGTCTGTTCACATATATAACACAGAAAGAAAATAATTCGAATCTCGTTGAACTGTGCGCCTACCGTAACTGCGTGGCGGCCATGCTAAAAGTTCTTTGGGAAAGACCGCGCAGCCGGTCGGCACTTCCACCCGTTTTTCTTTCGTCAATCAGGTCATACCTGAAGTTATCCTACCCGAAAGTCAATGATTTCATAAGCCGGTTACACTGGAATCACATCGACGAGGGTTGAATGGGCACTACTGCCCTGCCCGATTCGGGACGTACCCCAATCCCTCGTTAGCACGTTGGGATTACCCTGGGAGTCGATGGCATCACTGCCGGGACTAAACCATGCACCCGTCGGCAGAGCCACGGTCCGCATGACATGGTCAATTCCGAGTTCATTTATCTGCCAGCCCCTGCTTGTACAAGAAGCGTCGCAGTTCTGCCCCTGTCATGCGAAACCTTTCAGAGTTTCATGGAGCACGGCGTCGATTGAAAGCCCGTGTTTCGCGAAATGCACCTTGTTCGCCTCGCGCCGTGCATTAGGTAGGCGTGCGCCCTCCTGTTCAGTGATGGAAGCCACAAGTGCCGTGATTGTTCGGTCAAAGGTTTTACCTGAGAATTTCCCAGGATCAAAGGCCACAAAGAACTGGCCGTTGTCGATGGGTTTCCCGTCATTGTCAGTGAATGAACCCTGATCCATCCCCAGCTTGCCCCCGGCGAGGGCGGCGCAAAGCACCTCGACCAAAAGGCCAATGCTAAAGCCTTTAACGCCGCCCGCAGGCGCCATTGAACCGGCAAGCCCGGCTTGCGCATCGGTCGTCGGGTTGCCGTCCGTATCGAGCGCCCAGCCAAGCGGGATCGGTTCACCTACATCGGCTGCGCGTTTCACAGCCGTCCAGGCCACCTGTGTTGCGGACTGGTCGACGAGAAAAGCAATTTCGCCGCCTGGCGCTGGAACCGCATAGGAAATCGGGTTGGTACCGATGATCGGGGTCTTGCCGCCCACCGGTGCGAGGTTCGGAACAGCATTGGTGGCGCCCAGAGCCAAAAGACCGGCACGCGCAAGATACCCAGTGTGAAACCCCAAAGTTGCGGCGTTGTAGGAGTTGTAGACGCCCATCGCCGCAACGCCATGCGCTTTTGCTGCCGGGATCAGATACTTGAACCCTGCCTCGATCGCCGGATGGGCAAAGCCATGCCGGGCATCCACACAAAAACTGGTTTCAGACACCGACTCTATTTGCGGCACAGCCCTACCATCCACCTTCCCACTGCGCAGATGCTCACAGTAATACTGAAGCCAATAAAACCCATGCCCCTCCAAACCAGACAGCTCGGTGTCCAGAATGGCTAGCGTGAGGTATTCGGCGTTCTCGGGCGATGTGCCACTACCGGTAAGCGCATTCCAAATCAGTGCACGAGCTTCTGGGGGTGACAGCAATACGTTCATTTCGCGTGCATCCTTCTTTTGCGCTCACGGATTTTCAGGATCTTTCATCCATCTTGGTACATAACGGAAATCTACCTATGGAGAGATCTGACCCATTTGC
>JBMUHF010000090.1:0-1241 GCA_050302555.1 Arenicellales bacterium
AGAAACTCGTCAAACCGGGCTGCATCAAATCCATAAGTTGTGACGCGGAAATACATGATTTATCTCCTTACGATGGTGGAAGGCCCACTTTATCAGACAACCGGATTTTACGGGCCATCACGAAAAATTCATTTCTAATCAACAATCTGCTCATTGAGACAGGAGTTTTCAGATGATCGACGCTGAGTTAATGTTGAAGCCATAATGCCTGCGCGCGTGTTGTGAATCTTCCTCTGAACCCATGATTGAATCCGATACTCCAACATTACGGCTGGAAGCCGCACAGGGCTGGCTCGGCACGGCGCAGCGGATTTTGGTGTTGACCGGCGCGGGGCTTTCCACCGCGTCCGGTATTCCTGACTTTCGGGGTCCGCAGGGCATCTGGACCCGCGACCCCGACGCTGAAAAACTCTCGGATATCCGCTATTACCTGGCGGATTCGAATATCCGAAGAAAGGCCTGGTTGTCGCGCCGGGATTCGCCCGTTTGGAAGGCGCGCCCTGGATTGGGGCACGAGATTCTGGCTCGCTTCGAGCAGACTGGGCGGCTCGATACGCTGGTCACTCAGAATATTGACGGCCTGCACCAACTAGCCGGCAGTTCGCGCGAGCGGGTGATCGAAATCCACGGGACGATTCGAGAAGTCGCCTGTCTTGGGTGCACCTATCGCGTGCCGATGCAGGAGGTGTTAAAGCGTCTTGCCGCGGGCGAAGAAGATCCCGACTGCCCCGACTGTGGCGGCATCTTGAAATCGGCGACCATTTCCTTTGGTCAGTCGCTGGTTGCGCGCGACCTTGCCCGCGCTGAACAGGCCGCCCGAGACTGTGACCTGTTACTGGCTGTGGGTTCGACGCTGTCCGTGTACCCCGTGGCGGGACTGGTGCCCATCGCCAAGGAGACAGGCGCCAGGATTGTGATTGTCAATGGAGCACCTACCGCAATGGATGACATAGCCGACGCAGTACTGTTGGGCGATCTCTACGAAGTATTGCCCAGCCTACTGGACGGAGTCGCACAGCAATGACTGTAAATCCGGTGCACGTAAAGATTTGCTGCATGGCGTCGATCGACGAAGCCCGCCTTGCTGCCCGATTGGGGGCGAGCGCCGTCGGACTGGTAGGCGATATGCCATCTGGCCCCGGCGTCATTGGTGCACAGGCGGCTGCCAAGATTGCCCGGGAAGCGCCCACTGGCCTGGATACCTTTTTACTGACCAGCGGTGAACGTGCGGCAGATATTGC
>JBMUHF010000091.1:0-8176 GCA_050302555.1 Arenicellales bacterium
TAGTGGAGGAGTTCATGTCGGAACGACATACCGGAACCGTAAAGTGGTTCAACGAAAGAAAAGGCTTCGGCTTTATTGAGCAGGAAGGTGGAGACGATGTATTTGTTCACTACCGTGAAATTCGAGGAGAAGGATTCAAAACTCTGAATGAAGGACAGCGTGTTGAATTTACTCTGACGACCCGTGACAAGGGTCCCGCAGCGGAAGACGTTTCACCCGTCGATTAATCTTGCGTCGACTGGCTGCCCGAGGCGGCCTGAGACAAAACGCTTCTCGTCATACCTGTGAGTCCTAAACACTCACCGGTGTCATGCTGAAGTTCGTCTGCATCAGCTTTTTGGCATTGGGTGCGGGGCTTGCTTTGCTCGCCGCCGCTGGGCTGGCTGCCGTGGTGCTGCCTGTACCGAGCCTACCGGTCGCATCCTTTTCCGCTGTGATTCTCGCTCTGGCGTTCGCATCACTTGCGGCGATGACAGGTATTATCGGCCTAGCGAAATCAACGCCGGTTGTAGTCGAGCAACCACTGCAGCAAACCGCCTCTCCTGACTGGCGGGTCGTCGTACTGCACCTTTCTGGGCTCTCGGCGTATGCCGGCGTGCCCTTGGGTCATCTGCTCGGGCCATGGATCCTGTGGTTGCTCTGGCGACGACATGGACACGGGCTGGATGCAAACGGGCGGGCTGCACTGAACTTTGCCCTGACGATCAGTATCTTCTACGTCAGCGCCCTGATCCTGGTCTTCTTCTTTGTGGGATTTATATTGCTCGGCATCATCGCCTTGTTCCACATCATCGTACTGGTACGAAATAGCTGGCGCACCTCAGTCAACCTTCCGGCGCACTACCCGCTCTCCATTAACTTTCTGAACTGAGTTCACCGAACACCTCGGCCGCAGCAGCGAGGGTCTCATTGATCTCAGCATCTGTGTGAGTAATGGAGACAAAGCCTGCTTCAAAAGCGGATGGGGCAAAGTACACCCCTCGTTCCAGCATGCCGTGGAAAAATCTCGAAAAGCGTTCACTGTCACAGGCCATCACTTCGGCAAACGAACTGACGCGGTCGTTGTCTGTAAAAAAGAGACCGAACATGCCGCCAACCGATTCTGTTGCCAACGGCACGCCCGCATCTGCTGCTGCCCGGCCAAGGCCCGCAACCAATGCCTGCGTGCTCTCGGTGAGATTGTCGAAAAATCCTGGTGCCGCAACCTTTTGTAATGTCGCAATGCCGGCGGTCATGGCCAGAGGGTTGCCCGAGAGGGTTCCTGCCTGATACACCGGCCCTAGTGGCGCAAGGTGCGCCATGATCTCAGCGCGCCCACCAAAAGCGCCCACCGGTAATCCGCCGCCGAGCACCTTGCCGAGTGTAGTGACGTCGGGTTGGATACCGTAAAGCCCCTGGGCACCGCCCAACGCGACGCGAAAACCCGTCATCACCTCATCGAAAATCAACACTGCACCACTTCGGTCACAGACCGTGCGCAGTGCCTCAAGAAAGCCCGGAGCAGGGGTGATGCAGTTCATGTTTCCGGTAACGGGCTCGACGATGACCGCTGCAATCTCCTCACCCGACTCGGCAAACACCCGCTCGATCTCGTCGATATTGTTGAACTCAAGGGTCAACGTGTGACGGGCAGCATCTTGCGGGACCCCGGGGGAGGTGGGAATCCCCAGCGTGAGCGCCCCCGACCCTGCTTTGACCAGTAGGCTGTCGGCGTGTCCGTGATAACAACCCTCAAACTTGATCAGCGTGTCACGACCGGTGTAGCCGCGAGCGAGTCGGATCGCGCTCATGGTCGCCTCGGTTCCGGAATTCACCATGCGGACCTGATCCATCGACGGAACCGCCTGACAGACAAGATTAGCAAGTTCCGTCTCGAGCGCTGTAGGCGCGCCGTAACTCAGTCCCTGCGCCGCGGCCGATTGCACCGCCTCGACAACATCGGGATCAGCGTGACCGAGAATCATCGGTCCCCAGGAGCCCACATAATCTATGTAGCGCTGGCCGTTCGCGCCGTACAAAAACGGCCCTTTGGCATGATCAATAAACACCGGGGTTCCGCCGACGGATTTGAATGCACGAACCGGGGAATTCACGCCACCCGGTATCACTGCGCAGGCGCTTTCAAAAAGACGATCGTCGTTGCTCATGCAAATACTCCGTATCTGAGGTTGGGCAAATCGAAAGTTCTGGGTAGCCGTCGACCTGGGTTGAGGCCCTTAGGCTAGAATCGCGAACCTGATATCGCGTCCCTATAGATCTTGTGATGGCCAATCGAACTTTCATGTGCATTATCTGTGGTTTTATTTACGAGGAAGCCGAAGGGCTTCCCGAAGAAGGCATTGCGCCCGGTACCCGCTGGGAAGACATTCCCGATGACTGGAAGTGCCCCGACTGCGACGGCACCAAAGCAGACTTTGAGATGATCGAAATCTGATCAGCATGGCAACCCCGGATCACGTCGTCGGGTGATTCGATGAGGCCAGCTCTGTGGCCTCAATCGCAAACACCACTGCCTCGCCGTTTTCCGACATCAACCAGGTAAAGGGCGTACGCGGCCACGCTGCTTCGAGCGCGTCCCGCGCGCTGCCCGCCTCAACGACCAGCAGGCCGCTCTTCGTCAGATGGTCTCCTGCCTGATCCAGCAACCGGTTGATAAAGTCCAGGCCACTGCTGCCGCCCGCGAACGCGAGTGCCGGCTCGTGGCGATACTCGCCCGGCAGTGTATTCATGATCTCGTCACTGACATAAGGCGGGTTACACACGATGAGATCATAACGGGCTTGGCCCAGTCCCTCGAAGAGGTCGCCCTGCAGCAACCGCACGCGTTCCTGCACTTCATAGCGCGCCACGTTGGCTTGAGCCACCTCAAGCGCGCTGGTACTGATATCGCTGGCGTCGACCTGCGCCTCGGGAAACGCCAGCGCAAGCGCTACCGCGATACAGCCACTGCCGGTACACAAATCCAGGATCGACGCGGCCGGACCTTCCACGCGCCAGGGAGAAAATCGATCCGGGATCCATTCGCCGATATGAGAACGGGGCACGATCGCGCGGGGGTCAATAAAGAAATCATGGCCGGCAAACCACGCCCGGTTCACCAGATACGCCAGGGGCTCACCGGTCTGGATTCGCCGCTCGAGGAGGGCCTGGACCGACGCTTGTTGCCGCGCGGTCAGTGCCTGATCCCAGGGAACCTCATCACCACTGGGGTCGAGTTCACAGGCTTCGAGTACCAGCCAAGCGGCCTCGTCAAAGGCATTGTCGGTACCGTGACCGAAGCAAAGACCCGCCGAATTGAGGGCATTGGCCACCTGCTCAACCTGCTGCTCTAGACGAATAGTCACAGCATCTCTATCCGGCAAGCACTACACGCACCGCTTCGACCATGTCTTCAACGGTCGAGTCGTGCTTCAAAAGATTCCGGACCTTTCCCTTTGGACCGATGAGATAGGTGGTGGCGGAATGATCAACGGTGTAGCCCAAAGCGGAACCTGCGTCTTCAACTTTCTGGTACAACACATAATACTGTTTGGCCACGGCATCGACTGCCTGCGCTGACCCGCTGACCCCTGTGATCTGAGGGTGAAAGAAGGTGGCATACTCCGCCGTTCGTTGGGGCGTATCCCGTTCGGTATCGACACTGACGAAGAGTCCCGCTACCTGCTGCGCGTCCTTTTCGGGTAACTGATTGATGACGGCGCTGATCTTGGCAAGATCCATCGGGCACACATCCGGGCAGGTGGTATAGCCGAAAAACAGCATTACCGCCCTGCCCCGATAGTCCTCTAGCGACACCGGGCCGCCCGCCGAGGCCAGCGTGAAATCCCCGCCGAGGTGTTCGTAGGGGTTGGCCGATTGGACACCGCGGTGATGCCACCACAAACCGGCACCGAGGCCGACCACGGTAGCAGTGGTCAATGCGAGTACGGGCACATACCAGGATTTCAGCATGGTCTAATCTCCCGAGATAAACAGTGGCGTGCTAGATCAGTCGCCGTGATTCGCGTGATCATGTCCCTCCAGCGCCATTTGTACCGGCGCTTCGAAGGACAGGCGTTCGCCATCGGCAAACTCCAATTCAATGGTGACCTTCTCACCCATCTCCAGGCTGCGGGTAAGGCCGATCAGCATCATGTGAAAACCGCCGGGTTGCAGCACTACTTCACCGTGCCCAGGTACAACAATCGTATCTACCCGGCGCATTTTCATCATACCGTCCTCTGTGATGTGGTTGTGCAGTTCAACTGCATCAGCCACATCAGAATATGCCGCGACGACGGACCGCTCTTTCATACCGTGATTGTGCAGGATCATAAAGGCTGCGCTCACGCTCTGGCCAGGCGGCACCATCCGGACCATGGGCGCGTGAATACCGAAAGTACCTGCCCATACCGGTCCGCCTGCCATGCACATCACCATGGCGAGAAAAATAGAAACTGTTTTTGTCATGTTGGTCTCCCAGTTCAGTTGGACGGCAGTCGCCGCTCTGACTGCCGGCACTGGTCCATGACCCCTTTTGGGGATAACAACTACGAGTTGAGATTCGCCGCTAACGGCGGTGCACGTGGCGGGAGAGCAGGCCCTGCTGCAGAAATTAGATGCGAAGGTGCCAATTGGGCACTCTCAACCACAGCTCGGAAGGGTGACGGCACGAAGGTACCGGTACTGGCAAAAAGGGTGCCCGCTGGAGGCCTTGAGGCACAATCGGGACAAGTCCAGCCTACGACCTCTGAGGCGGGCGGTGCATCGTCCGGGCGGGGCAACACCACCTTGATCTGGTGTGTGCCTTGCAGGCTACACACCGTCATCCATTGCCCCGAACCTGCGCCAGGCTGGTTCATGGCAAAAAGTCCTGACAACGGCTGTGCCACCAGAAACAAAGCGGCCAGCCAGGGCATCGCCTGATTGATCTGTCGAGACTTCACGGGCCGAAGTGTACCCGCCTCGCCCACAAAAAGGGTTGTGATCCCGGGCCGTCGCCGTCAGGTACCTGATGCAGATCAGGGGCGTATCAATCATTGTTGCACAGGCGCTGTGGATCGATACCGCAACGCTCGAGCATAAAAGGATGGTTGATCACCAGGCTCGCACGAGTCTTCTTTTTCGAAAACCACCCGCGGACTGCGATCCTGGCCTGACCCAGTGTGCTGGGAGAATAATCAAATCCGGACTCCCAGGCAGTTCGGCGAACAAGGATAACGAGATCTTTCTCAACGGAAAAAGCGAACCATTTCTTTCCTATCTCGATCCGAGAAAGCCGGGCCCGTACAAACTGGTAGCCACCGCGAACCTTGTTCGCCGGCGCCGGCATATAGTATTTCACTGACCAGATGCCACGCTCGGCGCGGTGTGCGGCCTGCTCAGCCTGGAAAAATTGATCGAGATAGCGGTCATTAGGAGCGATGGCCACCGCGCTTGCCAGTCCTTTGCGAAGTAAGACCTCCTGCACGCTGGTTCCATCGGGGCGAAAAAGGTAGGCCAGAGTTCTGCCATATCGGTCAAGTCGCTGTGGCGCATCCTCGATAAGTACCTGCCTGTCGGCAAGTTGCGCAGCGAGGACTTTATGCGCCTCATGTGCCAGGGGCTCTGCCGGCCGGCTGTCTGTAGCCATCTCAGGTGTGTTGATTCCTGCGAGACGGATCGTCTCACCGGAATCCAAAATCAGAGTATCCCCATCGACAAACTTGGCTACCTCACCACGGCGCCATTCGGCTTCGGCAGTGGCGTGCAGAGCAACAAAAAGAAAAAGGCACCACAACAGCGAGAACACCCCGAAAGGTTGGCGTTCAAAGACGGTACGGGACCAGGTTGCCCTGGCGGACTGGAGGTCAGGCCGAACGGCCGTACTTTTTTTGGAACTTGCCAACGCGCCCGGCAGTATCGACGATCTTCTGCTGACCCGTGTAAAAGGGATGGCAGGCCGAACAGATTTCAACATGCAGTTCCTCGCCCAGCGTGGACCGGGTTTCAAAACTGTTGCCGCAGGCACAGACCACCTTGATGGTGTCGTAGGATGGATGAATTTCTGGCTTCATAACAAAAACCGTTGGGGTTGCAGCATGCGCGGTCCGCGGGGGGACGGGATCATAGGCGAAACGGTCCCGGGCCGCAAGTTCACAGCTAGCGGTTCATGGATTTAAAGAATTCGGCGTTGCTCTTTGTTGCCCGCAATTTGTCCAGCATGAATTCGGCCGCTTCGATATCGTCCATCGGGTGTAAAAGTTTTCGCAGCAGCCAGATCTTCTGCAGTTCCGCAGGGTCGGTCAGCAGTTCCTCGCGCCGGGTTCCGGAGCGACTGATCACGATAGAAGGGTACACCCGTTTTTCCGCGATCCGGCGATCCAGGTGTATCTCCATATTGCCCGTGCCCTTGAACTCCTCGTAAATCACGTCGTCCATCTTCGAGCCGGTATCAATGAGGGCCGTCGCCAGGATCGTCAGACTACCGCCTTCCTCAATGTTGCGTGCAGCGCCAAAAAAGCGCTTGGGCTTTTGCAGGGCATTAGCGTCAACACCACCGGTCAGGACCTTGCCCGACGCCGGCTGCACCGTGTTGTAGGCGCGTGCTAGACGGGTGATGGAATCCAGCAAAATCACCACATCCTTCTTATGCTCGACGAGACGCTTGGCCTTCTCGATTACCATCTCGGCTACCTGCACATGGCGAGTCGCCGGTTCATCGAACGTTGAGGAAACGACTTCGCCGCGCACGGTGCGCTTCATTTCCGTCACCTCTTCCGGCCGCTCGTCAATCAGCAGAACAATCAACTCGCAGTCGGGCTCGGACGCAGTAATCGCGTGCGCAATCTGCTGCAGCATCACGGTCTTACCGGTCTTCGGTGCAGAAACCAGCAGCCCGCGTTGGCCTTTGCCGATCGGTGAAACGATGTCGATAGTCCGCCCAGTCAGGTCTTCAGAAGATCCATTGCTCTGTTCAAGTCGGATGCGTTCATCCGGGTGCAGGGGGGTAAGGTTTTCAAAAAGAATTTTTCTCTTGGCTTCCTCGGGAGGCTGGTAGTTGATGGTCTCAACTTTCAGCAGCGCGAAGTAGCGTTCGGAATCTTTTGGCGGACGCACCAGGCCGGCTATGGTGTCGCCGGTTCTGAGTCCGAAACGGCGGATCTGACTGGGAGATACATAAACATCGTCGGGTCCGGCGAGATAGGAACTGCTCGCCGATCGCAGGAAGCCAAAGCCGTCCTGCAGGATTTCGACCACCCCCGCTCCTTTAATCTTCTCACCGCGCTTCGCCTGAGACTTCAGGATGGCGAAAATCTGATCCTGCTTACGCAGGCGGGTGACATTGTCTAACTTGAGCGATCGGGCGAACTCTGCAAGTTCAGTTGGGGTTTTCTCTTTTAGTTCTGAAAGGCTCAGGGACATAGCGGTACAGGCCTCGGTAAGGGGTAGGAATGGGAACCCGGTTGGCCGCGTGACCTTGTGGTCTTCCGGCATGCAGGGTTAGGGGTTGATGGAATCTAGTGGTATGGCGGGATGGGCAAGTGGCCCTGGGTTAACTGAGTTTGTGGTTATACGTTCGGCGGACGGCTGTTTGGCATCGGCACCCGCTGGAGTTCTTAGTGGTCAGTGTGCTGACTTGGATCTCAGATATTCTCATCCAGGAAAGCGGTTAACTGGGCTTTTGAGACGGCGCCGACTTTGGTTGCCTCTACCTCGCCGTTCTTAAACAGCATCAGCGTAGGGATGCCCCGGATTCCGTACTTGGGCGGTGTTGCCGGATTTTCGTCGATGTTCAGTTTGGCGACGCGGATCCTGTCAGCGTATTCACTTGCCACTTCGTCGAGCACGGGAGCAATCATCTTGCACGGGCCACACCACTCGGCCCAGTAATCGATCAATACAGGCTTTTCTGACTGCAGGACTTCCTGCTCAAAAGAATCATCGCTGACGTGAATAATGTTATCGGACATGTTCAAAAAATTCCTTTTTCCTAATATCGCTCTGTCACCAATGCGCCAGAAGACGAGCAAATAAGGTATAGGGCGCGGTGATCGGGGGGTGTGATATACTGCTCTTCCCGCTTTCCGCAAGGGTGAAATTGTACCGCACCCTTCCGTGAACGGCACAACACCTCTAAACGATCCGTTAGTTTTACCAGATTTTCGCATCAGGAATCAAGGACCCATTTTCCCGACGTTTCTGACAGTTTCATGAT
>JBMUHF010000092.1:0-13020 GCA_050302555.1 Arenicellales bacterium
CATAAAACGCAGCGCCGAATCTACCGCGGTTGATCCGCCCGTTGCATAAAACACGTGATCAAGATCTCCAGGCGCAACAGCAGCAAGACGATCAGCCAGGCGGGCTGCGGATTAGGTCGGATGGCTCCATGGACTGGTGTACGACAACTGCGCGGCCTGCTGATGAATCGCGTCAACAATCTTCTGCTGGCCATGGCCGGCATTGACACACCACATGCCCCCAGGACCATCCAACAACCGATTACCCTTAGCATCAAAAACGTAGGCCCCATCGCCAACGCCCAGTACCGTACGGCTCCCATTCGGTTTATCAAAAGATTCCCAGGGGTGAACAACGTGCGCATCCATCCGTCGGATCGCTGAAAGGTCAATCGGGTTGAGGCTTGTTGTCATCTGGATACTCCTTTAGTGTTTGATCGATTTTTGGGTGAATTCTTAAGGATCCCAAAGCGGCAGCGGTCAGGCGAGTGCTGCCACCTGAAGCCCTTGGTTATCCTTGGTCAGCGTTCCCAATACCGGCGGGCGGCGTCTGCCCATTACGGGAATCTTCTGTTTGAGGCGACGGTGAAACTGCAGCACACCCGCTTCGATATCAGCAAGATTGTCGAGCGGGAAAACACTCGTCCCTGCCGCCTCCTGAAGCCACTGCACAAGCGCGTTATCCTCCTGACTGGTCAGAGTGTCGATACGGCCGCTGAGATACTGTGCCGCCCGAATCTGCCGGGAGGCATCCGGCAGGCCGTACTCCCGGGATACCACCTGGGTCACATTGGGACTGCGCGGCAAGGTCATGTAATACCCGGCCTTTTCGGGATAAAAATAAATCACTGCGTTGGGGAAAATTCCAAAGTACAGCCACAGACGGCGCGACTCGGCAGGCAGGTGTGCTGCATCAGGCAACAGCGACTTGTACCGCGCGACGCTCCATGAAGTCGCTGGGTGATCGTCAACGACTCCCGTCGATACAGGTATCTCTCCAATGAGATCGTCGCGATAAGTCCGTCCATACAGTTCCTGAAGTGCCGGATGTGCGCTGGGTACGTGATACCCCTCGTTGTCTACGTCATGAAAAAACTTCCAGTTGTAGGAAACCTCACTGACACTGGCTTCACCGAGCGAGGTCATGTCAGCCAAACGATAGTTGCCGACACGCTCTTCAATGACCTCCAGTTGTTTCGCCACCGACTCCCCACCTGCCTCGAAACGGATGAACACCAATCCCTGCCAGATTTCGATTTCAAGTGGAATCAGGCCCTCCTGATGGAGATGAAGACCCTCGAATGTCTGCAGACGGGGAACACTCTTCAGTCGTCCATCAAGGTGGTACGTCCAGCCATGAAAAGGGCAACGCATCACGTGCCCACAATTGCCCTGGGTTTGCGGTACCACCCTGGAACCGCGGTGACGGCAGACGTTATGAAAGGCGTGCAGGAGATGTTCCTCATCGCGCACCACCAGAACGCGCTCCGAACCCAGCTCCAAGGTCAGATAGTCCCCCGGCGCAGACACGTCAGAGACGTGCCCTGCCAAAATCCACTCCCGACGAAATAACGTCGCCATCTCCAAGTCGTAGAGTTCATCGCTGGTATACGTCCAGGCCGACAACATGCCGTCGCTAATTTCGTTTGGAATGGAGGTCGACTGCTCACGTTGTGAACCCGTCGATACCTGAAGACCCTCAGGCAAGACGCTCTTTAGATAATCGAGGCAGATCTTTTGTGCATGGTCGAGATCAAGTGTATCGGGCTCCATCATGGACTGCTCCCAGATGCTATCGATTAACGCATCGAAGGCGCGCGCCAGCGCAACCGCATGAGTTTCTCGTGATGCTGATACACCAAATTCCCTGAACACTGAAGTGAACAACGCTTCAACCCGATCGCGGATGGCAAGCTCCCGGACTCTCACCGCCCCGATGTAATCAACCCTGGCCTGACTCTCCCCCATAAAGGCGTACCACACCGTGGCGCGCGCCGGCGTACAAAGTTCAGGATCCAGCATGGCCTCTACCAACGCCCTCAGTGTCTCTACCGGGTCGGACGAGTGCTTAAAGGCCTTATCGACCGCAGCCTCGTATTCTTGAGAGACGGTCTGAAGCGTTTCGAGGAGAAGTTGCTCTTTGGTCCTGAAGTAAAAGTTGACAATGCTGGTGGAAAGGCCCGCTTGGCGAGCGACCTTGGCAAGGGTCAGACGGGAGAGGCCGTCGCGGTAGATAACCTCAATGGTACCTTCAACTAACTGGCCGCGCCGGTCGACATTGAGCCGATTGGATCCAGCGGAGGAGACTGTATTCATGGTATCCGGCTTTCGATTTAAACTCTTTCCTTGATTGTATGAGTATACAATTTTCTGTATACCTGTACAGTTGGAGGGAATTCAAACCGTCAGTGCTAGTACTTTAGGAGCAAAAGGTCCTCCGGGGTAAAGCATAGCCAGGCCTCGTCCCCTGTGCGCCCAGGTCCACCATAATCCTGCTGGGCCACATCCAACGAATCTGTCTCTGAATCCGCTGCGGTAACCCGGTAGTAGGTGGTATGACCCCAGAACGCACTGGCGGCTAGGGTTACCCTGACGGCGCCGGGTTCGGAATCTGCCCGCAAGCGCAGATTTTCAGGACGGGCTGCAAGGGTGACGGAATCCCCAACGTTAACAGCCTGGTCATTTTCCGAAACGCTGACCTCACCCAGGGCCGATGTCTTTACGGTCACCCTCTCCCCCACCGATTGAACCACACCCTCAAGCAGGTTCATCTGGCCAATAAAGTCGGCCACTTTCCGACTGCTCGGCCGCTCATAGATCTGCCGGGGCGAATCCATCTGCAGGATTTTCCCTTCGTCCATCACTGCTACACGGTCGGAAAGCGTCAACGCCTCTTCCTGGTCGTGAGTGACAAAGACAAAGGTGATACCAACCTGCTGCTGCAGCATACGCAATTCAATCTGCATCTCCTCGCGAAGCTTTTTATCCAGGGCGCCCAAGGGCTCGTCCAGGAGCAAGACCTTGGGCCGCTTAATCAAGGCTCTTGCGAGAGCCACCCTTTGTTTCTGACCCCCAGACATTTCATCGGCGCCCCGTTTTTCAAACCCTTCGAGCTTCACCATCGAAAGTGCTGACGAAACCTTCTCCATCTGTTCCTCACGGGACAACCTCTGCTGGCGTAGGCCGTAAGCTACATTCTGCTCAACGTTGAGATGGGGAAAAATCGCGTAGTTCTGAAACACCATATTGGTCGGCCGCAGATGAGCCGGCATGTGCGTGATATCCTGCCCGTCAATCATGACCTTGCCGCCTCCAGGCATCTCAAGTCCGCCCAGAATTCTCAACAACGTAGTCTTGCCGCAACCCGACGGGCCCAGCAACGAGAAAAACTCACCCTGACGTATGGAGACCGAGATATTGTCGACAGCCGTCACGCTACCAAACGATTTCGACACTCCGATGATTTCGATAAAAGCGTTATCCAATGATCACATCTCCCGACTGTGAATCCAGGGTGTTGCGCCGCCGAAACCACTCAGCGACCAGGACGATAAATACACTTGCAATGAGAATGCACGCGCCCAACGCCAAAACCCCGGGAAGGAGTTTGGGGAACCGTAACTGGTTCCACATGAAGACCGGCAAAGTAGGCTCGGTACTGCCCAAGAAAAATGCCATGATGAATTCATCAAAAGAGATGGTGAAGGTTAGCAGCAGGCTCGCCACGATTCCCGGTAACACGTTCGGGAAGGTCACGCGCCAGAATGTCCACCAGCCGTTTTCACCCAAATCATATGATGCCTCCTCCAACGACCGGTCGAAGCCTTCAAAACGTGACATCAGCACGACCATGGCGAACGGCACACAGAGCAGAATATGTCCGGCCGAGATGCTCACCAGGCCCAAAGAACCCCCGGCGCGCAGAATGACCATAAGCAACGCCATCGCCAAGATGATCTCGGGCACCACCAGAGGTAGCATGATCGTGGCGACCACGGGCTTTTGACCGGGTAAACGGTACCGGGTGACCGCGCGAGCCGCCAGAATACCCAGTACCGTGCTGATAAAGGCGGTCGCTAAACCGACTTTAAGACTATTGATCAACGCCCGGTGAAGCGCATCGTTAGCGAGCATAGTCTCATACCATTTCATCGTCCAGCCGCGGAGCGGGAAGCTGATATAGATGGAATCATTGAATGAGAAAAGCGGCAAAAAAAGTACCGGGATATAAAGATAGGCCACGTAAATCACGGCGTAGGTGCCGAGAATCCGAGCCGCCAGACGAGTGCCGGGGTTCATGTACGTCTCCCACTCAGCCGTCGTGCCGACCATACAAAGACGCCGACCAGAATAGCCACAATAGTCATAGCGGTTAAGGAAATCGCGGCACCTGACGGCCAGTTACTGCCACGACCAAACTGGAACTGGATCACGTTGGCGATCATGTACCCATCAGACCCACCCACCAGGGAAGGCGTGACGTAATCCCCCACAGTCGGAATAAAGATCAGGACAGACGCCGCCAGAATACCCGGCAGTGCGAGTGGCAGGACGACTCGAACAAACCGCATAAAGGGGCTGTCGCCAAGATCGGTTGCGGCTTCGAGAACGGACCGGTCGATTTTCTCAAGCGACACATAAATTGGCAAAATGGCGACGGTTGCCCAAGCATGCGTCAGCGTAATAACCACAGCCGTGGGGTTGTACATCAGAAAGGTCAGCGGTTCACCGATAATCCCAAGAGAGATCAGGCCTGAGTTGACCGCCCCGTTGTAGCCCAGGATTACCTTCCACGAAAATACCCGCAGCAGGTAACTCGTCCAGAATGGCAAAGTAACCACAATGATCCAGACCATCTTGTGGCGCTTTACATAAAAGGCAATGAAATACGCTAGTGGAAAAGCCATCACCACCGTCACCAGGGTTGTCAGACCTGAGATCGCCAGCGACCGAAGAAAGAGTACGCGATACATGTCCCGGGTAAGCGCTTCGACGTAATTGTTGAGCGTACCGCTCATGTCAAAAGCCATATGGCCGGTCTGCTGCCAGAAGCTCATTACCGCCATCCCCAGCACCGGTATGAGCATCAAAGTACCGACAATCATCAGCGTCGGAGACAGCAGCAGATAGCCACGCAATCCCGGCCGCCGGCTCACGTAGTCACGGACCTGCGATACTGTTTTGGATTCTGTGCTATTCATCAGCATCGTCATCCCTAAGCCGACAGGGAATGTATCGCCGCTGACGTCAGCGCCAAAAGGTGGCTCACGATTCTCATAAGGGCGAAGACCCGGTTGAGGGTCGAATACATCTTCGGAAGTTCTGGCACCGATTCCTGCGGGAATGCAGAGTGACCCACTACCTGGCATCTGCCAGGTAGTGGGTCAGTGGGGATCAGAAGCCGGTCTTAATCGCCTCGAAGTCGCGGTTGATCCGGGTTTCGACGTCGTCAGACTGGGGAATCCCCATGTGTCCAGCATTGAGATAGGCAATGGGGTCTTTATCAAGACCGAGCTGGGCAAGGATACCGGGGTCCGCCATCTTGAATGATGCCGAGTTGGAGTGGCCGTAACCCCACCAGTCAATAACGTATACCCCGGTCTCGCGAGACGTCATGGCATTCACAATGTCATAAGCCCCATCAAGATTCGGCGCATCCTTGTGCATCATAAGCCCGCAACACCAGGTCAAGGCTCCCTCTTTAGGTCCCGCGAAACGCACAGCATGGCCTTCTCCTGCGAGCGCCACCGGCGTTTCATTCCACGTGATGGCCATAACAATTTCACCGGAGGCCATAGCCTGTTGCAGCGATGTCATATCGTTGGTAAACATCCGCACTTGCGGCCGGAGTTTCTTCATCAAGGCGTTGGTCTTATCGATGTCATCTCCGGTCAGTGGCTTGCCGATATCAACGCCAGCCAGGATAGCCATGCAGTACCAGGTATCTGCAGCGCTGTCGATCACCGCGATTTTGCCTTTGTAGCGTGGATCGAAGAGCATCTCCCAGGATTCGGCCTTACCCTCAAGATCAACAAGATCGGTACGGTAGGTAATAGAGGTTGCACCCCAGTCAAAGGGCATAAACCATTGGCCGGCGTTGTCATTAGCCCCGGGCAGGTTAACCAGGTCCGCAAAAAGATCGCCGTAGTGTGCGAGACGTCCTTTATCCATCCCTTGGAACATACCCGAATCCTTCCATCGCGGAATATCGTTGGAACACGGATGAGTAACGTCCACAACGAAGCCCGCTTTCATCTTGGTGAGCCCTTCTTCAGCATCACCGTAGGTGACATAGTTAGGGGGGCCGCCGTGCTCGGCAATATACGGCGCGAACATGCCGTCATCATCGTAGCCGCCCCAAGTAAAATACGTGGCGTTGTCGCCAGCGAGTGCAGAACGCACACCTAGCGGCACGGCGCCAACAACAAGTCCCATGGCCCCAAGCGCTTTAAGCGCCTGACGCCGAGTAAACTGCCCATCCTGAAGCCGGGCAATAAATTCTTTACTTTTGGTCATGGTTCTCCTCCTTCTGAAGATAGGGACATATATGATCTTTGATCTACATCTTTACTTCCTCAACAACAGGCTAAACGATACTTGGAGTTCTGTCTAGTAGACACCACATTGCCTCAATCTGAGGCTACAATCCCCGGTCTATGCACGTTCCCCATCCCGAAATCTTCAAGGCCTACGATATTCGCGGTATCGTCGGAAAGTCCCTGACCGCGGATATCGTCGAGCAGATTGGCCGCGCCATTGGTACCGAGACACTGGCGGCGGGTGACCGGGCGGTGGTAGTCGGTCGTGATGGCCGGTTGTCAGGCCCCACGATTGCGGGGGCGTTGATGGATGGCATCTGTGCCACTGGCTGCGATGCCGTGGACATCGGAATGGTACCAACGCCGCTCACCTATTTCGCAACTCAGGCACTTGATATCGGTTCCGCGGTTTCCGTCACGGGCAGCCACAATCCGCCCGACTACAACGGACTCAAGGTCATGATCGGCACCCACACACTGGCGGCCGAGCGCATACAGGACCTGCGCAAAAGAATTGAGGATCAGGCGTTTTCTGTTGGTGCCGGACAGCGGCACACAGAAGACGTGGTTCCCGAATATATGCGTCGGGTGGTTGCGGACGTCCGGCTAAAACGACCCCTCCGGGTGGTGACCGACTGCGGCAATGGTGTTGCCGGCATGGCAGCACCCCAACTGATGCGGGATATCGGTTGTGATGTTGTTGAACTCTTCAGCGATGTCGACGGCACCTTTCCCAATCACCACCCTGACCCCAGCGTTGCCGACAATCTCGCACCGCTCATCAAAGCCGTACACCGTGAAGAAGCTGATCTGGGAGTCGCTTTTGATGGTGATGGTGATCGACTGGGCGTGGTGACCGACACCGGCCAGGTCATCTGGCCGGATCGCCAGATGATCCTCTTTGCGCAGGATATTCTGTCGCGCAACCCAGGTGCGACGATCATCTATGACGTCAAGTGCACACGACTACTGCCGGCAGCCATCAAACATGCCGGTGGTAACGCGCTGATGTGGAAGACCGGACACTCGTTTATAAAAGCGAAACTTCGTGAAACCGGCGGTGCTTTTGCCGGGGAGATGAGCGGGCATCTCTTTTTTAAGGAGCGCTGGTACGGATTTGACGACGCACTTTATGCCGCCGCACGGCTATGCGAAGTGTTGTCGAATGATTCCCGGCTGCCGAGCGCAGTCTTTGCTGAAATTCCCGACACGGTGAATACACCAGAACTTCGAATCGAAATGCAGGAGGGGGAACATCATGCGTTGGTCGGGGAGTTGGTAGCCGAAGGCGACTTTTCGGGTGGACAAATCTGCAATATCGATGGGGTCCGCGTTGATTTTGAAGATGGGTTTGGCCTCGCCCGGGCATCGAACACTACGCCAACAGTTATTCTGCGCTTTGAGGCAGACACAGAGGCCGCACTCCGGCGGATTCAGAACCTCTACCGGGAGCAGATTCTGGCGCTGCGCCCAGGACTGGCGCTGCCTTTTTGAGCGGCGATGCGGGCGGCTTCGTCTTCAGCCCTTGCCGCGGTAGAGCAGGAACGGGTCACGCAGGAATCGTTTCGATCGCCGTCGGGCGCTGGTAACCCCGAGGCAACACCCTGCCCCGCTGGGCTCGGGACCCCGCGAAGGTATCGATATCCGAGGGCTTAAGGTGCATATTCTGCTTACCGGCGAAAAGACGCAGGGCGTCGCCTTCACGAAACACCGCGACCGCCGTGAGTTTCTCCTCGCCCGCCTTGTGGCGTGGGCCCGGAATGTTGATCAGCTTCACCCCTTTACCCTTTGGCAGTAACGGTAGTTCAGCGAGCGGGAAAATCAGAAGACGGCCAGTATCGGTAATCGCCGCGACCCAATCATCCTCATATTCGAATACCCGTTGAGGTGCCAGTACGCCGGCACCACGTGCGCTCAGGACCGCCTTTCCCGACTTGTTACGGGTAAGTAAATCTTCCAAGGTCGCCACAAAGCCGTATCCTGCGTCCGAGGCCAACAGATAACGACTGCTGTTCTCGCCGATCATGAGACCGCAAAAGGTGGCTCCGGTAGGCGGCTTCAATTGCTTGGCCACGGGCTCACCAAGGCTCCTCGCAGACGGCAACTCATGCGAACGAAGGCCGTATACCCGCCCGGTTGAATCAATACACAACAAAGGCTGGTTGGTCTTCCCAGGGCCGGAATGCAGATAACCGTCATCACCGCGATAGGAGAGTTCGCGGGGATCAATCTCTGTACCCTTGGCCGCCCGTATCCATCCGTTACGCGATAGCACCACGGTGATGGGTTCCGATGGAATCAGTGCGGTTTCACTTAGCGCCTGGGGCGCTTCGCGCACGACCAGAGGTGAGCGCCGGTCATCGCCGAAATCCTCGGCATCAGCTAGCAATTCCTTGCCGACCACTTTCTTCAGCCGATCACGTGACTTCAGGATCTTCTGAAGCGCCGCTTTATCCCGGGCCAGTTCCTGCTGCTCACCGTTGATTTTCATCTCTTCAAGTTTGGCGAGATGCCGCAGCTTTAACTCAAGAATCGCCTCTGCCTGAATTTCACTTAGCTTGAATCGCTTAATCAGCACCTTCTTCGGTTCTTCTTCCTGGCGGATTATCTTGATAATGGCATCAAGATTGAGATAGGCGATCAGGAGCCCATCGAGGATATGCAGGCGCTTAACCACCCGGTCGAGCCGGAACTCAAGACGTCGCTTGACGGTGGTGATCCTGAACTCCAACCATTCCTTGAGCACACCTTTCAGATCAAACACCTTTGGCCGACCATCCAGACCAATCATGTTCATGTTGACCCGATAACTTTGTTCCAGGGAAGTGGTGGCAAAAAGGTGATCCATCAACGCTGTTTTATCCACTCGGTTGGACCGGGGCTCGATCACAATTCGGGTCGGGTTCTCATGATCCGACTCGTCACGAATATCATCCACAAGCGGCAGTTTCTTCGATGACATCTGCGTCGCGACCTGTTCAATGATCCGCTCTCCAGATACTTGGTAGGGCAGTGCCGCAATGACGATGTCGGCGCCCTCTTCCCGCCATACCGCGCGCTGGCGAACCGAACCATATCCCGTACGATAAACCTCTCGAATCTCCTCCGTCGGCGTCACGATTTCGGCCTCCGTCGGAAAGTCAGGCCCCTGTATGTGTTCACACAACTGGTCCAGAGTGGTACGACTGTTCTCCAGTAGCCGAATCGCGGCACTGACTACCTCACGCAGATTGTGCGGGGGAATGTCGGTCGCCATCCCCACGGCAATACCTGAGCCGCCGTTCAGCAGGACATTGGGCAGCCGTGCAGGCAGCAGTCTCGGTTCACGCAGCGTACCGTCAAAATTGAGCCCCCAGTCCACGGTTCCCTGCCCGAGTTCTGACAGCAGCATCTCAGCAAAAGCGGAGAGCCGAGCCTCGGTGTAGCGCATGGCAGCGAATGACCGCGGGTCATCCTGCGATCCCCAGTTACCCTGACCATCCACCAGCGGATAACGAAAACTGAAAGGCTGAGCCATCAGAACCATCGCTTCATAGCAGGCAGAGTCGCCATGAGGATGAAACTTACCCAGCACATCTCCCACAGTTCTAGCCGATTTTTTGTACTTGGATGAAGCCGCTAAACCGAGCTCCGACATGGCGTACACGATTCGCCGCTGTACGGGCTTAAGGCCATCAGCGAGACTCGGCAGTGCCCGATCCAACACCACGTACATGGAGTAGTTCAGGTAGGAACGCTCAGTAAACTCGGAGACCGGCACGGTCTCATGTCTACGCAGGCTGGTCTGCGCTTTGGCGGGGGAGCGCCTGACCCTTTTCGATTTCGTTTTGCGGCGGGCGGTCGCTGGCATAAAGGAACTCTGGCTTCAGTGTGGCAAAATGGCGCGCTTGATGTCTCCCATTATAGCTATCTCTCGGGCTCAAACCCTTGCGAAACAACTGCACTGACACCGCCGATCACTTGATCGATGGTTCCCTACCAAAAGGCTCAGATGCCCTGCTGGCGGAACTGGCGTCACTCGGCATCGAAACCTCGACAACCGAGCATGCGCCCATGTTCACCGTCGAGGACAGTAAGACACTCAGGGTAACCCCGGGGGGTATGGGAGATATCAAGAATCTATTCCTGCGAAACAAAAAGGGACAAATGTGGTTAGTCAGCTGCCATGAAGACAGGACTGTGGACCTGAAAATGCTGGCAAAGGCTTTGGGGGCCGGTCGCTTTTCTTTTGCCTCTGAGGTCCGGATGATGCAGTACCTTGGCATAAAACCCGGATCGGTCTCTCCATTTGCCCTCGTGAACGATATAACAGGTGCTGTGCGTTTCGTCATCGACTCTGTGCTGACACAAACTGAGGTTATCTACTTGCATCCGCTCGTCAATACGAGAACGACCACCATCGCCACTTCCGACCTGCTGACTTACTGTACCCACACTGGCCATAAGGCGCAGATCATCACCTTTGGGGAGGATGGCGTACACTGCACGCTCATGGAGCATGAGGGAACCGACCATGTCTGAACCTATCCGGAATCTAAGCCTTGCTACCATTGCCCAAGCATTGCGGGACGGATCGCTGAGCGCCGTCGAACTCACCCAGAACTGTATCGATGCCCACGAGGCCTCGCTGAATGCTTACCGGGAATGGACACCGGAACTGGCTCTAGAGCAGGCCCGCGCTGCCGATGCGGCTTTTGCCAATGCCCAGGATTCGGGCATGCTGCAGGGCATCCCGATTTCGGTTAAAGACCTCTACGGCGTTAATGATACACAGACCTTCGCTGGCTCCCCAGCGCCGATGCCCCCGCCCTGGCAGGCCGAGGGTGATCTCATCAGTAGCCTGCGCGCCCAACACGCGGTTTTTTCCGGCAAGACACACACGGTTGAGTTCGCTTTTGGCGGACTGGGTGTCAACAGTCATTGGGGAACCCCCAGAAATCCCTGGGACGAAAATACCCACCGCGTTCCTGGAGGCTCCAGCAGCGGCGCCGGAGTCAGTCTGTGTGAAGGTACCGCTCTGGTTGCTTTGGGATCCGACACCGCGGGCTCGGTGCGGATTCCCGCAAGCGTGACCGGAAATGTTGGGTTAAAAACCAGCTACGGCCGTTGGCCCGTCTCCGGTATTTTCCCGCTTAGCCCAACCCTGGATACTGCCGGCATTCTGACAAGAAGTGTTGCCGATACCGTTACCGCGTTTTCTGCCATCGATCCTCATCAGAGAAGTTATGGACCGCGGCTCGCGCGCGAAATAGCCCGATGTACACCCGCAGACTTTGTGATTGGCACAGGCGAATCCGCCCTGTGGGACGGCTGTGATCCCGGGATCAGCGAAACAGTAAATGAAGCTCTAAAAACGCTGGGACAAGCTGGCGTGCAGACGGTCAGCGCGGCGCTTCCCGAGGCTGCCCCGGCGATAGAACTTCTGAAAGTGGGCAGTGTCGTCGCTGCCGAGATTGACGAGATGCTTTCCTCTACCGCGCCGCAATGGCGGGAGACGCTCGATCCGGTAGTTTCTTCACGTATCCGGGATGGTGGGTCCATCAGCGCCAGCGAGTATCTTCATCGCCATCGCCGCCTTCGTGAGTTAAGTCGCAGCGCGGCCGAGCGGTTTTCTTCCTGTCAGGTGATGGCCAGCCCCACCGTTGCTATCTCTCCACCTGCAGTTGAGGATGTGCAGACGGTTGAGGCTTATCGCCCGAAGAATATGGGTGCACTTCGGAATACCTGCCCCGCCAACTATCTCGGGCTTTGCGCAATCACCTTGCCGGTGGGCCTTGATGCGAACCGGATGCCGGTTGGACTGCAGTTAATGGCACCCCATGGTCACGAGGAGCAACTGCTCGCGGTTGCAGCCTGTATTGAGCGCATTCTGGGACCAGGGCACGAGCGCCTGGGTGTGCCGCCACTGCCAAACAGATCCTGATCTGATGGCTGATCCCTATCGGGTAAAGGTTAAAAACCAGGAACGAATCAGCGATGACTATCTCAAGGTTACCCGCTATCTGTTGAAACATGAGCAGTACGGTGGCGGTTGGACAGATATGCTTTCAAGAGAGGTAATGGAGCGCGGTGAAGTGGCCGCCGTCCTGCCCTTTGATCCTGTGCGTAACGAGGTGATCCTGATTGAGCAGTTTCGCGTTGGTGCCTGGTCTGCTGAGTGGCCACAACCCTGGCTTCTTGAGTGTGTTGCGGGCATTGTCGAACCTGGGGAGAGTCCCGAGCAAATGGTGCGACGCGAGGCCCGTGAGGAAGCAGGCTGCGACATCACGGCCCTTGAGCCCATAGCACGGTATTTCTCCACGCCTGGGGCCTGCACCGAAAAAGTAGATCTTTTCTGTGGACGTGTCGTCACCTCTGGGCTCGGCGGTATTCATGGACTTGCCGAAGAAGGAGAGGATATCCGGGCCACGGTCTGGGCGTTGGCCGATGCGCTGGCACTGCTCGACTCCGGGAAGATCTGCAACAGCATGACCCTCATCGCGATGCAATGGCTTGCCCGCCA
>JBMUHF010000093.1:0-4620 GCA_050302555.1 Arenicellales bacterium
GCATTAGTTACAGTTACATCTTTTGCACCATTTTCCATTAATTTTTCAATTGTATTAGCTATAACTTCACCAGAAACATCATCAAGATTGGTTTCTAGAATTTGTATAGTTTCTTTTACAAGAGTTTGATGTGATTTACCGTGAACTATCATTCTATCTGTCTCAACCAGGGCATTGCGTCGCCAAACTGTCAGGGATTCAAGGCGAAGGGTGGGAGGGCTGCTGCCATTCATCCGCGTAACGCTCGTCCTGTCAGTCTCAAGAACACATCTTCAAGGCTTGCATGACGGTGTAGGCAGACCATGTCGGAAAGATTTCGGGAAAAATCGACCAGGGCCCGGGCGTCGTCAGCATAGATATAAAGACTCTCACCGGCCTTCTCAGCTCTCCAGTTGTTAGGGAGGGTTTTAAGAGAGATCTCGCTGACATCCCCACGGATCTCAAGAACGTCACTTTCGCAGTGCTGGTGGATGAGTTCTATCGGACTTCCTTGCGCTACAAGGCGACCTTCATCGATGACGATCAGTTCATCACAGAGTCGCTCCGCTTCTTCCATATAGTGCGTGGTAAGCAGGATGGTTTTTCCCGCACGCTTCATCTGGTGAATCAGCGACCAGATCATGTGCCGGGCCTGAGGATCCAGGCCTGTTGTGGGTTCGTCAAGCACCAGCAGTTGCGGATCATTTACCAGTGCCCGTGCGAGGGTGAGACGACGTTTCATGCCGCCAGACAATGTGCTGATGGGGTCATTGGCCCGTGGTGACAATTCCACCATATCGAGTAATCTTGGAATACGCTCACTCAAGACTTTCGGGTCGAGCCGAAAGTAGCGGCCGTACATCGAGAGGTTTTCTTTGACAGTAAAGTCAGGATCAAGATTATCTGCCTGAGGCACGATGCCGGTACGGTGGCGAATCTGCCGGCGGGCCTGGCCGATATCCTGCCCAAAAACTTCAAGAATGCCGCCAGAGCGAGGGGATTGCCCAAGCAGCATACGCAGGGTCGTGGTCTTACCCGCCCCGTTGGGTCCCAGCAGGCCAAAGCAGATCCTAGGCGAAATATCAAAACTCAAGTCGGCAACGGCAGTTGTGCTATCGAAATCCTTGCGAATATCGCGGCAGTGGACTACCAGGGGCGAATCGGTCTGATCGGTCACGAAGGCAGTGTTGGTTGATTCAGTCCGGGAAGTGAGCATTGCACCATTGAGGTAAATCGGCAATAGAATCCAGCGCACCATCACAGCCGGTGGGCACCGGATCAGCCGCACTGTTTCCTGTTCGGACAAGCAGGCTGCGCAGTCCCGCATCAATGGCACCGCTGATATCTGAGGCGATGCTGTCCCCAATCATTACGGTATGTTCCCGGATAAAGCCCGTGCGCGCGAGTGCGGCATCAAAAAACGCGCGCTGTGGCTTGCCGATGATCGTTACGGGGACTTCGATTACCGACTCCATTGCTGCAACGATCGGACCGAGACCTATGCGAGTCACGTTTCCATCTGGCCAGGTGGCGTCGCGGTGCAGGGCGACTACCTCTGCACCCTGTTTCACCAACCGCCGGGCAATATCGATTTCACCAAAATTAGCCCAGAGGGATTGGCCGATAACTACTGCATCGGCAGCTTCTTCTTTTCGGGACACGATGTGGCCCTGCTCGCCAAGAAGGCGCTCAAGGCTTTCGTCTCCAATAAGAAAGCATCGGGCGCTACCGTATTCTTTGCCGAGATATTCTGCTGCCGCGACCGATACCGGTAGGATTTCACCCGGATTGACTTGGTAACCTAACCCGGCCAGTTTGTCGCCGATCTGACCCGAGTTCATTCGGGAAGTATTGGTCACTAAAAGAAAGGGAAAATTTCGCTGACGAAGGTATGACAGCACCCCTGGCCCTTCCGATACCGGCGCAGTGCCCCCGTAGAGCACCCCATCAATGTCTATAAAAAAGGAGGGTCTGGACAAGAATCTGGACAGGCTTAGGTTAGGGACGCGATAGTCTAACGTTCAGAGTGAAGCCGGGATACCCTGATCCGGTATCATATTCCATATATCCCGATCCCATGCATCGCCAAGGATGCTTTTCGCTATGGATAAGCAGACCGTCGACCTCAAGCCACAGTTTCTGGCGTGGCAGTGCCTCGTTCGGCAGCGCGCGATGCGGGTGGGGGATGGGCGACCCACGACTGGAATGTGCCCACACCTATCGCTCGCCGATGGCGGAAGTTACTCCGGTCAGGTCACGGTTCTCATTATCCGGACAGATGCTGCAGAGGATGTGTCACAGTTCAAACACATGGTGCAGAAGACACACGATCCGGCCGATCGGTACAAAGCAGCAATAAAGTATCTATCGGCGACCTATTATCAGAAGCCACAGGAATTTTCAGACGAGATGACAGGCTTGTTCAGTTCCGAGGGCCTGCTGGCTCGGGCGCTATGCGCCAGGGGGTCCTGTATTCTTGAATTCAGCCAGTTTGGCTCGCGCTATCGGCTACCTTGTTCGGTTCGCGAAGTGGATGAGGAGACTGACGCTTTTGAAGCTACCTACTGGCATAACCGGCTATTCAATTCCCGGATGCCGGCTGACGTCAAGATTCTCGGTTTCTTGCCTGACTGGAACGGAGCAGTATTCGAAGAGATTCGTAGCGGTATTTAATTCGAGCGTGTACGGACGGCACCAACAAGATCGCTCCGCGCCTTGTTGAGATGGTCGTAGATAGTATCCAAGGCAGCATCCAGATTACGCTTGGCGATCATGTTATAAAGATGTCGATGGTGTGCGTTGTATTGCGCGATCCGTTCGGGCACCAGAATGGATTCTTTCATTGCTGTCCATTGGTCGTGGCTGCGGGTTTCATTGACCAGTTGATACAGCCAAACCATGAGGCGGTTACGCGTGCATTCCGCCATAGCCAGGTGGAATTCAGCATCCGCTCGAGAAAAAGCTTCTGGATCCCCTGAAGCGCTTTCTACCTTTATCAGCGATTTTCTCATTCTCTCGATATCCATCGCGGTGGCATTGGCGACCGCAAGCCGAACAATTTGGGGCTCTATTCCGAAGCGAACGTCAATCAATTCGAGTGGACTGGTGACGTCGGCGATCTCCGTGTGCTCGGAAAACTGTCGGTACGTGACAAAAGTGCCGCTACCGATCTGCCGATCAACCATGCCGAGTTCTTGAAGTCGACGCAGCGCTTCACGGATCGTCCCCCGAGAGGTCTGAAAGAGTTCAGCCAACTCTCGTTCCGCCGGAAGGCGTTCGTTGAGGCCGTAGGCGCCATCAATAATTGCCCGACGCAATTTTGCCGCAATTCCTGCGGAACCGCCGACCGACACCGCCTCGGGCAGTGGTGGGAGAGGGTCTTCGCGAGAGTCGATTTCTTGATATTGCTGACGCATCTGGTACCTCTCATCAAAATCTTTCAGGACAATAGTGTAAACCATATCTATACCAAACATCTCAAAGGTATTGATTCGGGTAAAAATGTGGCAGCACCTCCTAAGATAATCAAGATTATGGACGCAACATTTACCCCATAATGCGATAGATTTTTACAGAAGAAAACAGATAGATCATAGGTTCCAAATTGGTAGGTTCTTAGTCCGGGGTGTCGGGGCAGACTAAGAGCCTGGACAAATTGGGCCAATTTTTCACTGGAAGGCATGAAGTTGATGCCGGATTTGGAGGAGATTGTTTCAGATGGCTTTTCCCACGACCGCGAAGTACGTCATTGTCGGTGCAGGCATACACGGATTGAGCACGGCTTATCATCTCGCCCTCGAGCTGAAAAGAAAAGGTGAGGGCGATGGTTCGGATATCCTGATTATCGACAAAACATCTATTGCCGCAGGCGCTTCAGGGATTGCCTGTGGCGTAGTCCGTAACAACTACTACCAACCGGCAATGCGTGAACTGATGGCCCACAGCGTCAAGGTTTGGGAGAGCGATCCCGAAGCTTACAGTTACCATCCGGTGGGCTATATGCAGATCAGTCCTGAGGTGATGCGAGAGGATGTCTCTACCATCGCCGAACAACAAGAAGATATCGGATACGAGTCGGTCTTCATTGAAGGTGCGAAAGAGTCCCACGACTACATGCGAGGAATCTTCGATGATTGGCAGGCACAGGGAATTACCTCCGTGTTGCATGAAAAGCGCGGGGGCTATTCAAATAACACCCGGGCGATGTATGGATTGGCAGGCAAAGCAGAAGGAGAAGGGGTACGGATCCTGACTGGAGCTACGGTGCAGGAGTTTCAGCGTGGCAACGGCAGCGGTGCGATCACTGGCGTGGTTACTGATCGCGGTACGGTGGAATGCGACTACGTCGTGGTTGCAGCAGGGCCATGGGTGAAAAGCCTTTGGGAGACGCTTGAGTTATCGCGAGTGGTGAGCATTAAAGGCGCAGACGGTACGATGCATCACGATGTTCCCATGTGGGTTTTTTGGTCGCTTCAGGAAGGCACGCTTGGTGTCGACCCGAAGATGCAGCGCACCAATGACGGTGAGATGCCACCGGTAATTCATGTCGACTCGGATGCGCCGTTAATCTCTGATGTAGACGGATCAGTGATTACTGAGGAGATGTGGGGTATCTACTACAAACCCGATTTTCATTTCAAT
>JBMUHF010000094.1:0-10864 GCA_050302555.1 Arenicellales bacterium
GCAGGTTTTTTGTCATCTTCGGAGTGTGCACCAGCAGCATGGTGGTGTCCTGAAAGGGCGTGGCAAATAAGAACTGCATTGGATCTTTCTGTATTAAGCTTTCCATAGGTTTCATAGACCAGTTTGAATCCTGGAAGCTCATCGCCTGACTTGAGGATAAAGGGCTTGTTTTCTTGATATACCTGCTCGACTACAAGCCCAACAGAGTTTTCTTTCTTAATCATATAACTTGCCTTACGGCGTTTTGTAAGAAGGTCAATGTAAATAGAACCAGGATAGGAGAGAGATCGATGGGGCCCAGCGCTGGGGGTAGAGGATCATTCCGCTCATTAGGATGATAAACATCGCGGACACGGCCAGAGAGAGCGCCGGAATACTGAATACCGCGGCTCCGAGTCCAGCCAGGAAGGCCACCAGAATTCCGGCGAAAAGCATTCCCCCCATGAAACTGAAGTCTTTACGAGACTTAAGCGCATAGGCAGACAATCCGAGGAAGATGACACCGGTGCCGCCCAACGCCGTCATGACGAGTTGATCGCCGTTAGGAACCGCATTTATGTAGTAACCGACAATCGGACCGAGTGTGAGGCCCATAAAGCCGGTGAGTGCGAATACAAAAAGGAGACCCAACGCTGAGTTACGGAAACGGCCCGCGAGAAAAAGCAGGCCAAAGTATCCCACCAGGGTAATTACCAGCCCTGGGTGAGGCCAGTTCATCAACATCGATAGGCCTGCGGTGGCGCCACTGAAAAGAAGTGTTGCCGAAAGCAGTGCATAGGTATTTTTTAAAACCTTGTTGAATTCGACGCCTTCAACAGCTGGACGTGACGCACTCAGAGTCTGACGGGTAATCATTGTGGGAAAGTTCTCCGTATTGTTAACCGAAGCGGTCGCATTAAGAATATGGGTGAATTATGCCAGAATTCAATGGCCGTTACTTTGGTCTGAAGCCTCCAGTTCCGCAAATACGCCTATAATTTAAAGGGATCATTTCTGTCTACAAGTAGCTAGAATTCTCAGCGACCTACGGAGAGGTGGCAGAGTGGTCGAATGCGGCGGTCTTGAAAACCGTTGACGGGCAACCGTCCGGGGGTTCGAATCCCTCCCTCTCCGCCATTTACGATCTAGTGATCGATGGTGAATTCGTAAGTGATTGGAAAAGGTCATGGTCTCTACCTATCCGCGGGAGTCGAGGCCACCTCGATTACGATCTCTCAATTATTAAAGATTTGGATTACGCACATGCCACATATCGCTGGCCTGTTATTTTTGACCTGGGCAGGGCCCCGTCTTTTTGTGGTAATGGGGGTACTTTGCGGCATTTTTAGAAAACAACCCTCAATGGTCACGGGGGTTACCTGTTACGCCTTAATTCATACGGCAGTGATCTTAGGGATTTCTCTTGAAATCTCCGAATTTGGGAATGATTCCGGGTTTATAAGCGCTTAAAGAAATGGGTTAATCTGAGGATTTAATAAATAAAACGCACCGTTCGTTGACGTCGCTACGCTCACGATCGACAGGCGCCCCAAGCAGATTGGAAAATGAGGCTGACATTAAGGACGCCCGACACACGTTTGACGTTGCAAGAAGTCGGCCTGCCCGATGATAATACCCGCCCGAAATAGAATGATTACAGCAAGATATGCGCGCCAATCTAGTTAGTGTCAATGACTTGGATGGACTGTCTCGTGACGGAACGGTCTCGATCCTGGACTGTCGGTTTGCCTTGAATGACCCGGATGCGGGTAGAGCAGCCTATGAGGGATCCCATATTCCTAAGGCCCGTTATGTAGACCTGGAGCGACATCTCTCGGGAATTATCTCATCGGAGACCGGACGCCACCCACTCCCTGATTTTTCCGTATGGTGCGAAAGAATATCCAAACTTGGGATTGGCGGCAGCAGTCCAATCGCGCTGTATGACGGGGGTCCCGGTGTATTTGCCGCGCGGTTGTGGTGGATGCTTGCCTGGGCGGGGATCGATAATGTCATGCTCGTGGATGGCGGTTTTTCTGAGTGGCGTAAGCAGGGCCTGGCACTTGAGTCTGGAGATGCGCAAGACGATCAGTCGGCGCCGGTGCCTCGAGGAGCGATGCTTGCGCAAGATAGAGAACAAACCACCCACGTTAATGCCCAGTTTCTGCTGGAACAGCTTGATGACTCGCAGGTCTTAATTCTGGACGCGAGGGAAGAAGAGCGGTTCAGTGGGCGAAAAGAACCCTTGGATAAAAAAGCGGGATGCATTCCCGGGGCGGTAAACCGTCATTTTGCCTTGAATCTGTCGGAAGGCGCCTTTAAGACACCAGCTGTGCTTGAAGCGGAGTTTAGGGAAGTGCTCCAGGGGGTTGCACCAGAGTCAGTAGTCCACAGCTGTGGCTCCGGGGTGACTGCTTGCCATAATCTTTTTGCAATGGAATATGCAGGATTAAGCGGCTCCCAGCTTTACCCTGGGTCCTGGAGCGAATGGATCGTCGATCCGGTTCGCCCGATTCAGGTTCGGGGATAGATCATTCCCTCGAGATAGGGCCTAAAACAGCACGCCATAACGGGACAGACATAGATGAAAGTGCACGAATATCAGGCAAAGGAACTGCTGCGTAACCGCGGTGTTCCCGTGCCGCGAGGTGAACCTTGTTTTAGTCCTGCTGACGCGCTACGCGTTGCTGACGATCTTGGCGGCGATCGTTGGGTCGTAAAAGCGCAGATACACGCAGGAGGCCGGGGCAAGGGCGGGGGCGTCAAGGTTGTCGATTCTCGAGATCGTGTAAAGGAAGCGGCAGAAGAGATGCTGGGTATGATGCTGGTTACGCATCAGACCGGCCCGATGGGTCAGCAGGTCAACCGGCTCCTGGTAGAGGAGGGCGTAGACATCGCCCGAGAACTCTATGTGGGACTCGTCATCGACAGGAGTTCCCAACGCGTCGTGGTAATGGCGAGTGCTGAAGGGGGAACGGAGATCGAAGAAGTAGCGGCCCGTACTCCCGAAAGGATCTTTAAGGCCTTCGTTGACCCCAAGCTCGGTCTCTCGGAGACTGACGCGCTAAATTTGATGGAGAAACTCGGTCTTGAGGAACAGCAGGCGGAAGAAGGGGCGAAGTTTCTGCAGCGGCTTTTCGAGGCGTTTTGGGAAACGGACGCATCCCTTGCGGAGATCAATCCTCTGGTGGTTACATCTGATAACCGGGTGATTGCACTGGATGCAAAGTTTAACTTCGATGACAACGCCCTTTTTCGACACCCGGAAATTGTTGCGATGCGGGATACAGACGAGGAAGACCCCGCCGAACTCGAGGCCTCGGCAGTAGGGCTCAGTTACATTTCGTTGGATGGAAACATCGGTTGCCTGGTCAACGGTGCCGGATTAGCAATGGCCACGATGGACATTATTAAGCTGTATGGTGGAGAGCCGGCCAATTTTCTTGATGTCGGTGGTGGGGCGACCACCGACCAGGTCACAGAGGCGTTTAAGATTATGTTACGGAATCCGGACCTCAAGGCGATTTTGGTGAACATCTTCGGAGGAATCATGCGGTGTGACGTAGTTGCGGAGGGTCTGGTGCAGGCCGCGCAGGTCGTTAAGTTAAAGATTCCTCTGGTGGTTAGGCTAGAAGGGACAAACGTGGAACGGGGACGTGAGATTCTTGAAAAGTCCGGTCTTGACATGATTACGGCGACTACCATGGATGATGCAGCCGAAAAGGTTGTTGCGGCAGCTGGAAACTGAACGATGACGATACTGATCGACAGCACCAGCCGGGTAATCACCCAGGGGATTACCGGGAAAACTGGACAGTTCCACACGCGAAATTGTCTCGACTACGGCAAGGGTTCGGACTGTTTTGTCGCGGGCGTGACGCCCGGAAAAGGCGGCCAGGAATTTGAGGGTATCCCCATTTTCGACACGGTTAAGGAGGCTCGAGCCCAGACCGGCGCTGATGTGTCAGTGATCTATGTACCACCCCCGTTTGCAGCGGCCGCAATCGACGAAGCGCTCGAGGCAGGCATTGGGACCGTGATCTGTATTACTGAGGGCGTTCCAGTCAAGGATATGATCCTGACTCGGGATCGCATGCGGGACAATCAAGCGGTGTTAGTTGGGCCCAATTGTCCCGGAGTGATTACGCCCGGCGAGATCAAAATTGGGATTATGCCGGGATATATCCACACCCCTGGCCGGATCGGGGTGGTGTCGCGCTCAGGGACGCTTACTTATGAAGTCGTTGATCAGTTGACCAAGCTCGGAATGGGTCAGTCAACCTGCGTCGGCATTGGCGGTGATCCCGTGAACGGACTGAAACATCTTGATGTGATGAAGATGTTTAACGATGATCCCGATACTGATGCTGTAGTCATGTGCGGCGAGATCGGTGGTTCGGACGAAGAAGAATGTGCTGAGTGGATCAACGAATACATGACAAAGCCAGTGGCCGCTTTCATTGCCGGGGTAACCGCTCCGCCGGGAAAACGGATGGGACACGCTGGGGCGATTATCGCCGGTGGTCGGGGCACCGCGATTGACAAGATCAGCGCGCTGGAAGACGCTGGCGTGGCAGTAACAGCAAACCCGGCGGAGATTGGCCTGGCAATGCGTCAGGCAATCGGGACAGACTAACCGAGCCTCAAACCAGGGCTTGAGTTACAGGTTGGCAAGAACGGCGCTGATACTTTCTTTGGCGTCGCCAAAGAGCATTCTCGAGTTATCCCTGTAGAAAAGCGGATTCTCCACTCCGGCATAACCGGTAGCCATGCTTCGCTTCAGGATAATCGTGGTTTTCGCTTTCCACACCTCAAGCACCGGCATCCCGGCAATGGGGCTATCAGGAACTTCTTGCGCAGCTGGGTTCACGATGTCGTTCGCTCCAATCACCAGCACCACATCGGTTTCGGGGAAATCAGAGTTTATTTCATCCATTTCAAGAACAATGTCATAGGGGACCCGAGCCTCTGCAAGAAGTACATTCATGTGCCCCGGCATTCTTCCAGCGACCGGGTGGATCGCAAATCGGGTCTCTACCCCCCGATCTTTCAGATTCTTCACGAGCTCTGATACAGGGTGCTGGGCGTGGGCTACTGCCATCCCGTAACCCGGAACTATAACTACGCTTTTCGCAGAGGCCAGTAGCTGAACCGTTTCTTCAGTTGATACCGCGACCGCTTCCCCCTCGATCTTGGGTGCCGAGCCACTCGAAGTTTCCCCTCCAAAACCGCCCAGAATGACAGAGAGGAACCGGCGGTTCATCGCCCGGCACATGATGTAACTGAGAATGGCGCCGCTCGACCCCACCAGGGCGCCGGTGACGATAAGAAGATCATTGGCCAGCATAAAGCCAGTAGCCGCAGCTGCCCAGCCGGAATAACTATTCAACATTGAGATGACGACAGGCATGTCCGCACCGCCGATAGCGAGCACCATGTGCAGACCGAAAATAAATGCGAGCCCGGTCATAATCAGCAGCGGCCAGATTCCCGCGGCAGGAAACTCCGCCCCAACAAACAGAACCCCGAGCCAGATGCAAGCTAGACCGATCGCAAGGTTTATCAGGTGTCGCCCGGGGAGCGTCAAAGGCCGGCTGCTGAGAATCCCCTGCAGTTTTCCAAATGCTGCCACAGAACCCGTAAAAGTTACTGCGCCAATCAGGACCCCGAGAAAAACCTCAATATCATGAACTACCTTTTCGGCGCCATTGAAATGGCCAGCAGGCTCAAGGAACGACGCGAATCCCACCAGGACCGCAGCGAGTCCGACAAAGCTATGCAAAATAGCGACTAACTGGGGCATCGCGGTCATTTCTACGCGAGCGGCTAAGGTGCTTCCTGCAGCGCCGCCAATAGCCATGACACCCAGGACGAGGCCGTAGCTTGTTGGGGTAAACGCCAACAGTGTAGCGCCGATCGCAAGTACCATTCCTGCAATACCAAAGAGGTTGCCTTGACGTGCACTTTCCTGGTGACTGAGGCCGCCTAGGCTCAGGATGAACAAGATCGAGGCGGCAATATAAACCGCGGATGTGAGTCCCTGCGCCATCACGTGTCTTTCCTGAACATACGCAACATTCGCTGGGTGACCCAAAATCCTCCAAAAATATTGATGCTCGAAACAAACAGTGCAATCGCGGCCAACAACAACACCAGGCCTGAAGTCGAACTCATCTGAAGCAGGGCGCCGACCACAATGATTCCGCTGATCGCATTGGTCACGCTCATCAAGGGAGTGTGAAGGGCCGGACTCACATTCCAGATGACTTGCCATCCCACGAATACCGCCAGAACAAAAACGGTGAAGTGGCCCATGAACGATTTTGGTGCGAGTGCGCCGACCCCAAGAATCAGTGCGATGACTACGGCGATTCCAACAACGCTTCCCGCAGCCGACCGCTCTTTTGATTCCGGTCTAGCGACGGGAACAGGCGAGGGCGAGGCCTGCCCAGGCGGTGGCGCGGCGGATAGCCGGGGAGGCGGTGGCGGCCAGGTTACCTCGCGGTCATTGACCACGGTCAACCCACGAATCACCTCGTCCCCCATATCAACATTAAGCTGTCCGTCTTTTTCCGGGCAAAGCTCGTTCAGGAGGTGGACGACGTTGTTGCCGTAAAGTTGACTGGATTGAGCGGCCATGCGGCTCGGGAGGTCGGTGAATCCGATGACTGTAATCCCTCCATCGGTGACTACTTCACCAGGACGGGTCAGTTCGCAGTTCCCGCCCTGTTCAGCGGCGAGATCTACAATGACGCTTCCCGCCCGCATCAGCCGTGCCGTTTCAGCAAGGATCAGTTTCGGAGCCGGTTTACCGGGGATCAGCGCCGTGGTGATGATGATATCGACGTCGCGTGCTTGCTCCTCAAATAGGTTCATTTCAGCTGCAATGAAGGCCTCGCTCATCACTTTTGCATAGCCCCCTTCCCCGGAGGTCTCTTCGTCGAAATCGAGCATTAGAAACTCCGCGCCCATGCTTTCGACCTGCTCTTTTACTTCGGGCCGGGTATCGAAGGCGCGGACTACGGCCCCCATTGCCACCGCCGCGCCAATCGCGGCAAGCCCTGCAACACCGGCACCAATGACAAGCACTTTAGCTGGAGGAACTTTCCCCGCCGCTGTTACTTGACCGGTGAAAAAGCGCCCGAAGTGATTTGCCGCTTCGACGACTGCCCGGTATCCCGCGACGTTTGCCATGGAGCTCAGGGTATCGAGTTTTTGAGCGCGGGAGATTCTCGGTACCGCATCCATGGCTAGGGTTGTGATGCCGTGCTGAGCGAGGGATTCAAGCAAGTCTTGGTTCTGCCCCGGTGCGATGAGGGAAATTAGGATCCTGTCGGAACCTAGCAGGGAAAACTCCTCGTGGCCTCCTGCATCGGTACGCAAAGGAGCACGGATCTTGATAATGATCTCGCTCGTTTGGTAAAGCTGCTCCGCGGTCTCGAGGATCTTGGCTCCGTGATCCCGGTATTCGTCGTCCGAAAAACCGGCGGCATCTCCCGCGCCCGTTTGAAGACACACCGTGAATCCGAGTTTTATAGCCCCTGCTACCGATTCCGGGCTAAGTGCGACACGCTTTTCTTGGCTGGCTCGCTCGACGGGGATCCCGATATTCATTGGCGTTGAGAGGAGAGTAAGTTATCCGGAGTGCCGGCATTGTCCTTGAACGCTCAATAACAGACAAGTTGCTTGGAACGAGATTTCCCTCTCATTATGGGTATTCGAAGGAATCGCATGGGATACAAAAATTCGGGGCATACGGCTGCCCAGAATTTCTGTATCCTTCGACTATTCGGGGTTTCATGGTAAGACCAGATGATCGAGACAGGAGAACTTTCGCAGCGACTGCGAGACATGGCGGAGCGGATTGAGACGCTAAGGGGGTATCTTTGACTACGATGGGCGGAAAGAGCGGTTAGCTGAGGTTTTACTGCGGCTCGAGGATCCGGACGTCTGGAGTAATCCACAAGAGGCGCAGCAGCTTGGCCAAGAGCGCGCGAGCCTCGAAGCCAGCACCACAGTGTTAGATGAACTTACGGTAAAAACCGAAGAGGCAGTCGAACTGTTGGTGCTTGCCCGAGAGGAGGAAGACGAAGAATCAGTCAATCTAATTTCCGTTGAGGCCGATCAGGCGCTTTACCAATTGGAAAAACTTGAGTTCCTTCGGATGTTTTCTGGGGAACTCGACGGCGCCAACGCGTTCCTCGATATTCAGGCAGGTTCAGGCGGGACTGAGGCGCAGGACTGGGCGGAAATGTTGCTGCGTATGTACTTACGCTGGGCCGAGGATGAAGACCTGGCGGCAGAGCTCGTTGAACGCTCCGATGGCGAAGTCGCCGGCATTAAGAGCGCCACTATTCATGTGAAAGGAGAGTACGCTTTCGGCAAACTTCGAACCGAGACCGGGGTGCACCGTCTGGTTCGAAAGTCACCATTTGATTCAGGCAACCGACGCCATACGTCATTCGCCTCTGTGTTCACCTATCCCGAGGTGGACGAAAGCGTCGAAATTGAAATTAATCCTGCGGACCTTAGGATCGATACCTACCGTGCTAGTGGTGCAGGTGGTCAGCACGTAAACCGAACGGACTCCGCAGTCAGAATCACGCATCTCCCTTCGGGAATTGTGGTGCAGTGTCAGAACGACCGCTCCCAGCATCGCAACCGAGCCGAAGCGATGAATATGTTGCGAGCCCGTTTGCATGACGCCGAGATGCGTGAAAAACGCGAGAAGCAGCAGGAGCTTGAGGATTCCAAAGCAGATATCGGCTGGGGTAGCCAGATTAGGTCATATGTTCTTGACCAGTCACGGATAAAGGATCTCCGCACAGGCGTTGAGACCGGAAATACCCAGGCGGTTCTAGATGGCGGGCTCGGATTATTTATTGAAGCGAGCCTGAAAGCGGGTTTGTAACGTAGACTCAGAAACTATGAATCAGAAGAACGATACCGACACCGAGCAGGTTGCACAACGGCGCGCGAAACTCCAGACAATTCGCGAGAGCGGGAACCCGTTCCCGAACGATTTTCGCCGGGATGCGGAAGCTGCAGAACTTCATGGGCAACATGACAGCGCCGATCCCGAGGCTCTTGAGTCACAGCAGATTGAGGTTTGTATTGCAGGACGGCTGATGACCCGAAGGGTTATGGGTAAAGCCGGATTTGCCAATGTGCGCGATGAGTCTGGGGATATTCAGATTTACGCCCAGCGTGATGCCCTCCCGGAAGGCGTTTACAACAACATCTTCAAGAAACTCGATATTGGCGACATCGTTGGGGTGTCAGGGGTGCTGTTTAAGACCCGCACGGGGGAGTTGACGGTAAATGTCCGCGACCTGAGATTGCTGGTGAAGTCTTTACACCCGTTACCAGAGAAGTTTCATGGGCTGACAGACGTAGAAACCCGATACCGCCGCCGCTACGTAGATCTCCTGGTTAACCAGGATTCGCGAGATGTTTTTCGCAAAAGGGCGGCAACAGTTACCGCATTGCGACGGTTCCTGGATGAACGCGGGTACCTTGAGATTGAGTCGCCAATTATGCAGTCAATCCCAGGTGGGGCGAATGCGCGACCGTTTGTGACTCATCATCATGCTCTTGACGTGGATCTCTATTTGCGTGTCGCGCAGGAACTCGCTGTCAAGCGGTGTCTGGTCGGGGGCTTCGAGAAGGTTTATGAGTTGAATCGGAATTTCCGAAACGAGGGCCTCAGTACACAGCATAACCCGGAGTTCACGATGCTGGAGTACAACGAGGCATACGTCGACTTTATCGACTACATGAACTTGACCGAAGAGATGTTGCGGGAAGTCGCGGGCGAGGTGACCGGTAAGACCGACCTCGTCTATCAAGGCGACCAGATCGATTTTTCAAAACCGTTTGCACGTGTTTCGATGGCCGAGGCGGTATGTGAGCATAATCGAGGACTTTCTGTTGATCACTGTGCAGATCCGGGCGCTCTCTCACGGCATCTTCAATCCATCGGCTTAGAAGGCGCTGGAGGCGGAACTGCTGGTGAGTTGCTCCTAACGCTCTTCGAGGAGACCGTCGAGGACAAATTGATCTCACCCACCTTCATCACCGGATATCCGGCCGAAGTCTCCCCGCTGTCGCGGCGTCAGGATGCGAATCCAGACTTCACTGACCGTTTCGAACTGTTTGCAGCAGGCCGGGAATTGGCCAATGGTTTTTCGGAACTGAATGATCCGGAAGATCAGGCACTGCGGTTTCGAGAACAAGCCAAGGCAAAGGCCGAGGGAAATGAAGAGGCCATGTTCTACGATGCGGACTACATTACGGCGCTTGAGTACGGATTGCCACCGAACGCAGGTGGAGGCCTCGGCGTTGATCGTTACGTGATGATTCTTACAGACAGCGCCTCGATCAGGGACGTTCTGTTGTTTCCCCACATGCGCCCCGAAGCTGCTGACTGACGCTGTAGGGCCAGCGAGGCTGAGATGATCCGTCCGGTTGCGTTGTTCATTGGGCTTCGGTACACCCGGGCCCGGCGGCGCAACCACTTTGTTTCTTTTATTTCGGGAGTCTCTATCCTGGGGATCACGGTTGGTGTCTGGGCGCTGATCACGGTCCTCTCGGTCATGAATGGGTTCGAACGGGAACTCCGGGAGCGAATCCTAAGCGTCGCATCACACGCTACGGTGAGCGCCCGAAGCGGTTGGCTGAACGACTGGCCCGCGTTAACCGAATCGATCGTTGAACATCCAGAGGTGCTCGCGACCGCTCCTTTTATTTACGGCCAGGGTTTGCTGACCCGCGCTAATATCGTATCCGGCGTGCTCATACGTGGAGTGCTCCCGGAAAGGGAGGCTTCGGTCTCAACTATCCTTGAACACCTAATAGCTGGAGCTCGAAACCCGCTCAGTAAAGG
>JBMUHF010000095.1:0-13496 GCA_050302555.1 Arenicellales bacterium
TGGATTGTTTTTCCCCGGCAGCGAAAGAGACTTCCTCTATTTCTTTGTGCCGCCGGATTCTCTAGAGGTTGATCTGGAAACCATCGAGCCGCTGCCGATGCGGGCTGACCAGCAGACCGAGTAACACTCGGCGCCGAGCGTCATTCAACCATGGGCTCCCGATAGAGCTTCATGGAGCCTCGAACATCCCCAACGCCGAGAGGGTTGGTAAGTGCTGTTGAGACCCACAAGTACCGCCTCTGGAAAACTTTGGACCCTAGGCGCCGAAAAGCGCGCGCAGTTCCGGCTGTTGATCAAAGCAGGATATGAACTCTTCAAAAGTATCTACCCGAATCCGGCCATCTTCATAAAGTTTTCGGCCATCCAGGGTTAGCGTCGGAAACTCCACCATCCAACAGATCTCCCCCGGTGGATACTCCCCGCAGGTATGAAAATGAAGATATTGCGGACTCGTAAACAGAGTCTCGCCCCAAAGACATAGGTCATCGGCTGGATCAGGGCTCGCATCGGTTCCCGGATGCAGTCCCTGGTGCCAGGAGTCCACGATCATGGGTTCAATGCCAAAGCGGCTTGCCACTCTCTCGTAGTGCCCCCGGACCCCCTGAACATCCTGATCTCGACCTTCAAATCGGTCAATCCGGCCGTTAACGACGTGCGCCGTGACCGGCTCTGCAATGGGAAGATTGGGTGGGTCATAGACTCTGGACCCGGTCGACGTCAACCCATACCTGAGGACCACCTGGCCTGAGAAGGCCTTGGCCGATACTGGCGTGCTGACGGCAGCTGGAAACCTGACCACCGTAACATCCTTGCTCGCACCGCTTGCACCCTGCCCCTCGCTTGGATCTGACTGGGAACCCTCGGCATTGTGCCCGCTAGTCAGTTCGGTGCCGTACGGACAGGTGATGGTAATTGTCTTCGCTCTTGCGATGAGCCCGTCGACAACCGACTTGAGCGAAAGCATCGCCGCCTGCGATACCGTACCAAAAGTGCTCTCAAGCTGCGAGACCCGGCGCGTATAGACCATGAGTTTGCGCGGACCGTCGTGGTCTTCATCAAAGCGCCCCTGATCACCCAGGCGGGCAAGGAAAACCACCCAGTCGAAGGTTTGCGCCTGAAGCCGCTCCTCCAAAGGCGCAGATGGCGTGTTCGCAGGTGGGCCGACCTCAACTGAATCGACCTCAACGCCAAGCGTATCACGGCAATATTCAATCACCCGATCTTTCAGTTCCCCGTCATACCACCCAAGCGATGCATCCTCATAAGCGACGAGCACCTTGACGCCGGGCTGAACCTGGATCGCATCCTCCAGCATATTCGAAAGTCCGCGGTTAAGTGGACTGACGACCTCACCGTGGGATAGAGCGCCCTGACTCATGATGCATCACTGGAACTGTAATAACCCACAATATCACCTTCCGTCGTCACGCCTAATCCATTAAGGCAGCGGTTAACATAGTTAAAGTAACCAATGATCTGGTTGGCCTCGAGGACCTCACCATCATCGACGCCCGCATCAGTAAGCGCAGTAACATCTTCGCGCACCACATCACCCGGATTTACCGTCAACTTCTCAGCATATCGCAGCAAGGCCAGCACCTTGCCGTCGAAAGCGTGCTCAGGTTTTCGACTTTGCAGGGCCTTTTCGGCCGCATCAGCTTTAGTGTCATCGTCCATCAGGTGCTTAGCATTGGCCCAATGATTCGAATACGAATAATCACATCGATTCAGCAATGATACATACGATCCAATAACTTCCTGAAGCCACGTAGGCAGGGTATTGGCATCGTCATGAAGCGCCGCACGATAGAGAACGACGTGGCCTTTCATGGTGTTTGGCCGAAGTGAGTGAACCCGCATAACGTTATCCACTGTCCCGTGAGGGGTGCGTGCAAGTTTCAACACCTCAAGCAACTCAGGATTCGCGTCCTGATCCTCGATCATCCTGATCCATGCGGTCATAGTAGTTAGTTCCCGTTTGTTTTATTCTGATCCGAATCAAGGCGCTGTTATATTCTGGTAAGCACCACTGAAAATTGTGCAGATATTGTCTCAACCCATCACATTATATGCCGTGCCCGAAAGCACCTACTGTGCTCGGGTCAGGCTCGTGCTCGAACTCAAGTCGGTGGACTACACCGAAGAGCGACCCCCGGGGGGCACTTACCGAAGTGAGGACTATCGCCGTCTCGTGGCCGCAGGCTCTGTGCCAGCGATCAAGATCAACGGCACGATCCTTCACGATTCGGACGCTATTGTGGAGCTGCTGGAAGATCTTTTTCCAAAGCCCGCAATGCGGCCCAACGATCCACTCGAAAGGGCTTTTCTGAAGTCGGTCACCCGCTTTCACGATACCCGGCTAGAACCCGCCCTTCGATCCCTCTTTCCTATGGTCGGCAACTCCGACAAGACGCACAGTGCCGCCCTGGCGGTTGATGCCATGAACGGGCATCTTGAGCGGCTCGACCGCCTCATCAGTCCCCGACCGTATCTTGGCGGTGAGGCGCTTTCACTCGCAGACTGCGCTTACGCCACGACACTCTTCATGATGGAGGACATTGCGTCCTGCATGAATCTTGAGATCCGGTTTTCTGAAAAGATCCATCACTGGCGCAGCGCTCTACACCACACAAACACCGTTCGGGAAATCATTAACCAGAACCGCGCTGCGATTGCGGACTGGATTGCTTCAAAACTGTCTCCTGCCTGAACTGAGCAAGAAAGTCTGCCCCTACTGACCAAGGAAGGGCTCGGGCGACGGCTCAAGCATTCTTTTGCGGATTTTCTCCGGGAAAACCATGCCGGGCTTTCGGTCATAGCTAAAGAGCAGAGTCTGACGGGATTTTTGTGTATTACCCACCGGGGCTACCCGATGCAGTGAGCGTCTACCCATGAAGAGTATGAAAGTGCCCGCCGGGGCATCTGCAACCACTGGTGATGCGCGGCCTGAAAAAATACTACTGACACGGTCGTAGTTTTCATCTTCTTCACTGCGGATCAAAGGGGCATACTCGAAGGCGCCGCCCTCCTGCGCGTCTTGCAGCACCAGTGAGACCGCGCCATCGTTGGTATCGTAATGCCAGCCAAATTCATCTCCCTGCTGCATGATGTTGAGCCTGACCGAAATGTTGGGGCAAGCCGAATTAAAAAGGCTTTCGTAACCCAAAAGCCGGCGGACAAATTCTGTCAACTCCGCAAATTGAAACAACTGGGTACAAGGGCCCTTTGGATTCAGTTGATCAGCTGTCAGTGCGCCGCAACGACGATTGAAAAGGCGGCTTCTGGGGTGATCTTCGGCAAATCCCGAATTCTTCAACCAGCCATAAGGAGTCGCCCGAAAATCTACTCTTCGCGTAGCGTCTTCAAGACTTACCACTTCATTCGAAAGTGCCCGAACGCTAGCGGGACGAAGAAACCCTTTCAAAGCGCAGATGGCGTGCTCTCGCATCATCTGTTGGCAATCCTCAACCAACGTAAGGCCCAAAGGTGAATCCAGGTTGTTGAGGGGATAACGATCGAGATCGATGAAATCGGCAATAGATTGCATGTATGTGGCGCCCTGGCTCGAGAATGAATTAAGCTTTCTTACGTTAATGATAATGCAGGCCCAGTTCCCCATTCTGTTAGTGGGATTTCCCGATAAGACCGGATTGAACTGGATATAATCCCATTCCCACGACAGCGGGCATTTTCGTACCCGTCAACTGCCCGCGAAAGACCAACCTCATATGAGTATATTTTTACGAGCACTGCTGATTCTCGCCGCCTTGATGCTGGTTACCGGGTGCGCCGGATCTGGTGGAAACGGCAACTGGGGATGGTACGTGATCTCGCCCAGCACATCGCAGGGAATAACAAACATCCAGTTCCTGCTTGGCGGATTAAAGGACACTATCATCCTCTCCTTAGTTTCCATCGTGCTGGCAATGGTGCTGGGTTTTCTGATCGCCCTGCCTGGGATTGCGGCCAACCGTACGGCACGGGCAATCAACGTGACCTATGTCGAACTGGTTCGGGCAGTCCCACTTCTGGTCTTGATCCTGTGGGTGTACTACGGCCTTCCCCAGGTTGCCGGGATGAGCATCAGCATCTTTCTTGCGAGCGTGCTGGCCCTGGGCATCTCTGACTCTGCTTTTCAGGCTGAAATTTTCCGGGCAGGAATTCAGTCCATTCAACGGGGGCAGATCGAAGCCGCGGATGCACTGGGTCTTAAATACAGCCAGAAAATGCGCCTCATTATTCTTCCCCAGGCGATCAAGGTAATTTTGCCGCCGCTCGGCAACCAGTTTGTCTATATGCTCAAGATGTCGTCTCTGGCTTCAGTTATCGGAATGCAGGAACTGACCCGCCGCGCCAACGAACTGGTCGTAACTGAATACCGTCCGCTTGAGATCTATACCTTTCTAATCCTTGAATACCTGGTGCTGATCCTGATCGTTTCGGCCGGAGTCCGATGGCTAGAAAGGAGAATGCAGACAGAAGAACACTAACCCGGCAAGATACTCAAACCACACGCACCCTACCTCCTAGTCTGACACAAAGGCCAGGAATTCCTCGACCAAAGCGTTGGCCGCTACCTCGACCAGCCGAGCCCCGTGCTCCGGTTCGGCAAGCTCTGAATACGACCCTACCCTGCCATCGGCAAATGTCTTCCTGTGTTGGCTTGCGGGTCCATGGTAGTCACCCGCCGCTTCGCGAAGTTCCTCGACTGAAAGTTGCTGTGGCGGGCTAGCGTTCGCCCGCGTGATAGTGCGCACCGCATCCTGTGTGATTGCTACTTCTGAGGGGGTACCGTGCAAACCCTCCCAGTCGCCATAGAGTTGCTGCCTTAGGGCGTTGACCTGTGGAAAGTCCCACCAGTTACGAATCTTCACTGTGGGGGAAGCATCATCCAGTTTGAGATAAAGATCATGCACAGCGCTTTTGAGCGGTGCGAGATTGGCGCCGTGGCCGTTAAGAACATAAATCCGGTTAAAACCGCTTCGCATCAGAGAGGTGGTAATTTCCGTAAATACTTTGGCAAAGGTCTCCGCCGAAAGTGAAATCGTACCTGCAAATCCGAGATTGAACTGTGCCGGTGCATAGCTCAGCACGGGCGCCACGAGCATACTGCTTTGTTCTGAGGCGCTTTGGGCTATCGCCTCCACACAAATCGCGTCAGTGCCAATAAGACCCACCGGACCGTGCTGCTCAAGGGAGCCGGTTGGCAGGACGATCCCTGTGCAGGACTTCAGGTAGTCGGCAACTTCCTGGCTGCTTGTGGTTTTAAGGTTCAACAGACTCAGCCTTGCCGCGTGGTGACGATCGGCTCCATGAGAGGCGTTATTGTAATAACAAAAAAGGCCCGTCAGAGCGGGCCTTTTTCGTTGGTCTCATGATCCAGAGCCGATTACAGTCCCCACTTTTTCTTGAGGCCGTCAAAAAAGCCTCGGGCCTGCTGTAGCGAGATCCAGTGGTTCACATAGTTGATCCAGACCTGATCACCCTGCGGCAGCAAGACCGCAAGCGGCGTCCTCGCCTTGGCCTTGTCTACGGGGACGATCATCATCTGGTCAGGATACTTCTCAACAAGTTTGTGCGCCTCGATATTTGAAGTGATACTGGCATCTGAACGCCCAGCCAGCACATCCTGCCAGTCTCTTGCCGGCGACTCGACCACCACATGCGTCGCATTGGGGAAGAAAGTTTTGATGTACTGCTCCTGCGTGGTCCCAAGGTTCGCCGACACCTTAACACCTGCCTGGTTGATATCGTCCCAGGACTTAAAGCGCTCTGCATTCTTTTTGTGAATCATCGGCAGCTGGCCGACCTCCACATAAGAGATCGAGTACCCAGCAACTTTGGCGCGCTTGGGATTGACCGATGCGGACCCCGTCATGTGATATTTGTCAGCGGTGACACCGGCGACCAGCGTCTTCCAGTCGGTCGGCACATATTCGATTTCAACACCGAGATCTTCAGCGAGCTTGGTGCTGACATCGATATCAAAACCGGTGTACTTGTTAGTAGCCGGATCGCGCATGGTCATGGGGTTCCAGTCCCCGGTGGTGCCAACTTTCAGCACGCCCTCTTTAAGAATAGTGTGAAGCACTGAGTCCTCGGCCTGTACGCCGGTTGCCAACAGGGGCGCCGCCAGAACAAAAATACTTCGTGCAATAAACTTCTTCATCTGAATCATCTGCAAACCTCCTCAGTCATATTCTTTGTGGTTAAAACTAAAATAAATTCCATAATGTGATCGTGGGAACTTAGTTACTTCCCCTCAAATGTGTCACAGGTCTGCTTCACCATCAACACCCGTTCTTCAGGAGATTTTTTACCGCTGCTAATGACGGTTTTTGCCACCGCCTGCCCAAAGGCTTTTCGCTGATCAGTCCCGAGGCTAGCCCCAAATACCGTATCCTGCGTATAAGTCGAGACGATCTCGCCCTCCTCTAAAGCCTGGGGGGACGGTTCATCCCCCGCCTGAAGTTCCGTCACCCGGTGGCGCAACAAGCGCCGAAGACGGGCCACGCCGGCATCAGAACTTGCAAGATTCTCACGCTCATGGATGGCAATCGCGCCCTGGGACACCTGTGCTTCATAGTCGCCAGGATACCGCTGCGCCTCCTCATGAGAGCGCTCGGTGGCAGTCTGTCCAATGAAGTCGATGCTTTCCTTACCGATTTGGGATCGGTCACCCTGCTGATCGGGGTCCAGTTCGGCACTGAGGTAACGCCAGCCTATCGTGCGTGCTGACATGTTGTCTAGGGGCACCACCCAGCGCAACAGAGAACTTCTCTGAAAGAACTTCTCGCTTTGGGCTTCTTCCCAGATGGCACCGGTCTGGTTAACATTGGGCAGGATGGATTCGACGGTACGGTTCCAGACAAATTCATCTACTTCGCGAGTCTGAATATTGATCATACCGAGTGGGCTGTCCTGGTACTCAATGATCTGATCCACCCCGGACGCCACACCGAACTGAATCCCACTGACGTTAGAGTGAAGATGAACCACGTGCACCGGGTCCTGAGTATTCTCGTAGATCTGAAGCCAGTTGCACGGCGCGGAGAGTGAAAAAGGAACTTTCTCCACGACACAATCGGCCTGCGTATCAAACACCGGGAAAGGCGGTCGCAACTCCGGTGGGCCGAGATACGCGAACAACAAGCCATCCTTTTCGATCACCGGATAGGCGCCGTGAACCACCTTCTTGCAGATGGGTCCATCTTCGCGTTCCGAGCCTGCGCGAATCAGCGTACCGTCGACCGCATAGTGCCAGCCATGGTAGCAGCAGATGATCCCGTGATCCGCCACAATACCGAACTCCAACGAGGCGCCGCGGTGTGAGCAGTGTTTGTGTAACAGGCCAAACTCACCGCTCTTGTCCTTGAACAGCACGAGGTCTTCGCCCAGCACCTTAATTAGCAGCGGCAGATCAGTGACTTCCTCAGTCATGGCGACCGGATGCCAGTAACGACGCAGATATTCCCCGCACGGCGTTCCACGATCAGTGTGGGTCAACACCGGATCCTCGGTCCAGTCCTGCTGGCAGTGGTAGCCAGAAAACCCTTGTGGTCTTTCAGTCGTCATCTTTGGCTCAACAATTCATAAACGGACTGGACGATGCCACCTAAAGTGCCGCTATGTCTTTCCTGTTTCCGCCACTTACTCTATCTCACCCTGGTCAGTGGCTTTACGTACGTAAGGAATCGAGTTCCAGGTGGCAGGCGACCGTATGTCCCTGACTCGCCTCCCGCAGGGGTGGGTCATGGCGGTTACAAACGTCCTCAACCGCTGAGGTGCAACGATTGAAAAACGGACATCCCACTGCGTCGCCATCAACCGATTGCCCGAGGCGGGCAAGATGAGTTTTCGAAGCAACCACCCCGTCGAGCCAGTCCGTCCGCAATTCCGGTACTGAGCCCAGTAGCAGACGCGTGTAGGGATGAAAAGGTGGTGCCAGGACCGATGCCAGCGGGCCCTGCTCAACCACTCGGCCTGCGTAAAGCACCACGACCTGGTCAGCAAAGGACGCGACCGTGGAAAGATCATGGCTAATGAAAAGATAAGCAACCCCGAGGTTGGTCTGCAGTTTTTTGAGAAGGTCAATAATTGCCTTTCCCACCACAGTATCAAGAGCCGAAGTGACTTCGTCACAAAGGATCAGTTCTGGCTCGGCAGCGAGCGCGCGGGCGAGATTGATTCGCTGCTTCTCGCCACCAGATAATTCTCCCGGGAATCGGGTCTTGTAGGATGCCGGCAATTCCACGAGTTCCAGCAATTCATCGATCCGGGACTCTCTAGCACCGGCATTAAGACCCATAAAAAGGTGCAGGGGCCGGCCCAGGATCTCCCGCACCCGATGGCGAGGATTGACCGCAACGTCTGGCATCTGAAAGACAATCTGGATGTTCTTCAGAACATCACGGGTTCTGCGCTTTGCAGTGTCACGAAGATTCTCGCCGTGATGGTAAATTTCACCCGAAACCTGAGGTAAAAGGCCGGCAATAACTCTCGCCAACGTACTCTTGCCACACCCCGACTCGCCAATTACCCCGACTACCTGCCCTCGTGGGACATCCAGACTTACATCCCGCAGAACAATTTTTTTCTTCGTCCGCCCGTAACCTGCTGTCACGGAGTTCACACGAATGATCGAATCGCTAGCGGCCTGAGTGCCCTCCGAACCCTCAAAGGACATTGACTTGGGCGGCGGCCGAACAGCCGCCATGAGAGTCTGTGTATAAGGATTCTGCGGGCGAGAGATGATTTCAGCAGTAGACCCTGTCTCCATTACTTTGCCGTTCTGCATTACGATGATGCGGTCAGCAATCTGCGCCACCACCGCCAAATCATGTGTGACATAGATCGCGGCGGTATTCTGCCCTTTGATAAGGTCCTTGAACGCACTGAGAACTGAGATCTGGGTAGTAACATCCAATGCTGTCGTGGGCTCATCCAGGATTAACAGAGAAGGACTGGATGACATCGCCATCGCGGCCATCAGTCTCTGCAGTTGGCCACCGCTCACCTGGTGCGGGTAACGGCTGCTCAACTGGCCAGACTCGGGAAGATCCAAGCGCTGATACATCTCAACGGCCTGTCGCAGCGCCTCATCGCGCGGCATAAGGTTATGGATAACGGTGCTCTCGATTACCTGATCACCGATCCTTATCGCGGGATTGAAGGCCGAGGCGGCGCTCTGCGCGACATAGGCCGCCTCGCGGCCGCGCAACTGCCGGCGCTCTTCCGGCGTGAGTTCGAGAAGATCACGTCCGTTTAGCTTGATACTGCCACCGACAATTCGGCATCCCGGCTTACTGTAGGCCATGGCCGACAATGCGGTGGTGGTTTTCCCGGAGCCAGACTCGCCAATCAATGCCACGACCTCTCCTGGATGCACACTGACGCTAACCCCTTCGACAATCGGGTGAAAGTCTCCACCTGACGAGCGGGCTTCCACCCAGAGGTCTTGAATATCGATAACCGCGCTCATCTTGGGTTGCTGCTAATTCATCAGTTCCTGTGCGACATCACCACCCATGCGCCTCAGAAACCAGTCCACGATTAGGTTGACGCCCACTGTTAGCGAAGCAACGGCAGCGGCTGGCATGAGCGCGGCGGCGGAGCCGAACAGCAGCCCCTGCAGATTCTCTTTCACCATCACACCCCAGTCAGCAGCTGGGGGTTGTACGCCCAGACCCAGAAAACTCAATGCACTGATAAAAAGAATCGCAAAGGTGAAACGAATCCCGAATTCAGCGGTAAGAGGCGCAAGCGTGTTCGGCAGAATTTCGCGAACGGTAATCCACCACAAACTCTCTCCTCGGGAACGGGCAACATCGACAAAATCCATAACAGAAATATCCATTGCCAACGCGCGCGATAGGCGGAACACCCGAGTCGAGTCGATTACGGCCACCGTGACGATCATGATCATCAGAGATGTGCCCAGCGCTGACATCACGATAAGAGCAAGGATCACAGAGGGAAAGGCCATCAGCGCATCGTTGACCCGACTCATGAAACCATCGATCCAACGGCCGCTGATCGCCGCGGTAAACCCAAGAATGACACCAAGGGAAAAAGACAGCAGTGCGGCCAAAAGCGCGAGTCCCATAGTCATCCGTGCGCCGTACAGCAGCCGCGAGAACACATCCCGACCGAGGTAATCGCTGCCAAGCAGGCCTACCTCACCCGCAGGTGCATAACTAATGTCGGTGACGATATCGGACTCCAGATGCGGGGCCAGCGCAGGCCCGAACAGGGCGACCAGTAGCCAGAAACCAACAATAACCAACCCAACCACGAACGATGGCGTTAATTTTGATTTTGAGGCTGGCTCGGACGGAGCCTGAGAACGCGCGCTCATCGTGGATGCCGCAGTCGAGGGTTAGCTATGATGGCCATAACATCAGCGAGCAGATTGAAGCCAACGTAGGTCACGCAAAACAGCATTCCAATCGCCTGTACGGTCGGGATGTCCCGGTAAATGACAGAGGCAACCATAAGCGTCCCGAGGCCCGGAATCCGGAAGATCGCCTCAACCACAACCACGCCGCTGACGAGATAGGCAAGATTGAGTGCGATTACATTGACGATCGGTGCCAGGGCATTAGGAAGCGCATGCCGGATAATCACCCGTCGTCTCGAGGCACCCTTGAGGATCGCCTGCTCAATATACGGCGACGACATTACATTGAGCACCGCCGCGCGGGTCATGCGGGTCATGTGCGCAAGGACGGCGAAAGTCAGCGTTGCGATCGGCAATGCAAGCGCCTCGACAACATCAAGAAAGTCGCCTCTTGTTAAATTTCGATAGTTGGCCACCGCAGGCAGCCATCGCAGCTTCACTGCCAACAGGTATACCAGTAGTACCCCGGTAAAAAATTCAGGCACCGAGATAAAGCATAAAGTGCCGATTGAGATTCCCCGATCAACCGAACTCTCTGCCCGAATAGCTGCAATAAGGCCCAACACGACAGCCAGCGGGACGGCAATCAGGGCCGTCAACCCTGCGAGCCGAACGGTATTCCATGCACGAGCACCGATCTGATCAGCGATCTGAAGATCATTCGCCAACGAGGTGCCTAGCTCGCCGGTGACCAACCTGCCAAGCCACTGCAAATAGCGGGTATGCATAGGCTGGTCTAACTGGAGACGCTCGCGGCAGTTCTCCAGGGATTTTTCGGTTGCCCCCTGCCCCAGGACCGCATGGCAGACATCTCCCGGCAGCAGTTCTGTCGCGGCGAAAATCATCATCGAGACGACCCACGTCACGACGACACCGAGCAGAATTCTTCGAATTAGAAGTTTAAACACTACGCCCAATCAGCCGCACAGGAACTTCGGGGGCGGCTTTGAGCCGCCCCCATCCATTTCACTGAAATGACAAAACCCGTCGTCTTAAGCGAAGGAGATATCGGTCGCGAAAAATGCGTCGCGGTTATACCCAGCCGGATGCGGATCGAATCCCACCACGTTGTCGCGCCTGGAGTCGATCATGTCATAAAACCCGAGCATTCCGACACCACCATCATCATGAAGCAGGCGCTGCATTTCGCAGTACATACCCTTGCGCTTTGCCGCATCGGTTTCACCGCGTGCCGCAACCAACAGTTCATCGAAACGCTCGCTGCCCCATGCTGTCTCATTCCACGAGCCGTCAGACTTATTGGCGATGGTCAGCATTAGGTCGGCGGTCGGTCGGGCATCCCATCCGGACACACACAGCGGCACCTGCATCCAGACCTTACTCCAGTAGGAGCCCGGAGGCGCCACCTGAACCTGCAAGTCTATTCCGGCCGCTTTAGCGCCTTCAGCGTAGATCAACGCAATAGCTTCTGAGCCCGACACTGCCATATCAGAGGTATAAAGGGTAAGGTTTGCGCCCTCCATTCCTGCCTTCTTGAAGTGATGCCGTGCCTTGTCAGGATCAAAAGTGCGCTGCGGAATATCGTCGCAATAGAAAGGATCCGTTGGCGACACCTGGTGGTCGTTACCGACCATGCCATATCCCTTAAAGGCATTCGTGATCACCTGTTCGCGTGGGATGCTGTATTTCAGGGCCTGCCTAAGATCGTGGTTACTGGTTGGATCGCGGTCGGCCATCATTGCGAGGTTGGTGTGCCGTCCCGATGCAGAAGCAACAATCTCCACCCCCGGAGCGCGCTGCACAAGGTCAATCAGGTTTCGATCTACTTCCGTCGCAATGTCATACTCACCCGCCATCATGGCGTTCATGCGAGCAGTGCCGTCGACGTTGGTGATCCACTCCAAAGCGTCGAGATAGCAATCACCCCAGTAATTGGGGTTTCGCTCGACGCGTGCGTAGATACCCACCTCGTATTCTTTCATTATGAACCCGCCGGTTCCTGAAGGATTGACGAACTCTTCCTCACCTTCCTGTGAAATCATAAACTGAGGCTGGGTGAAAAGAATCGGCAGGTCCGCATTAGGCGACCCAGTCTTCATCCGCACTACATGGGGCCCATCCGCTGTCATCTCTGTCACCTGCTCCAACAAGGGCTTACCGGGTGACTCCGACTCAGGCCTTAAGTGCCGTTGAAGGGAATAGAGAACGTCTGCGGAGGTGAAGTCCTTTCCGTTACTGAAGGTCACACCCTTACGGAGCTTGAATACCCATTCATCCGCAGTCGAGTTAGATTCCCATGACTCCGCAAGCGCCGGTATGGGCTCCATACTGGGATTGAGAGCGACCAAAGGGTTATAGATTGAGTGTCCGCGGGCATAGTCGCCAGTCGACAGGAACTTAGTTGGATCCAGGCTGTCTGTCTGGCCGCCGCTTGCGATACAGACCCGAAGCGTGCCGCCGGATTTACGACTTGCAGCTGCCGCGGTTGCGGACGCCAAAAGAGTAGATGTCGCCGCTGCGCTGATACCAAGAGCTCCCGCTCGCTTTAGAAACTGTCGCCGTGATATCTGCCCTACTGTTAGTTGATCACGCAAATCATAGATAGTGCCGTTTGCCATTTTTTCCTCCTTCCTCTGAGTTGGATTACGATTTTTTATTACACCACGAAAAACTCTACCACAAGAGTCAGCATAGTTTTCGAGCCAGATACTGGTAAAAATCCCACACGTTCCCTTCGAAATCTGCTGGGGCCAGTGGAGCAGTTTCTGCGCTTTTCGACTTAAGGCCCGTCTGCAACGCTCTTAACTGACCGCTATCCTCAGCCATGGTTCGCTCAAAAAGATCCACGGCAGCCTTAAGTTCTTCGCCTGGGATCTCCGGGTCGAGAAATGCAATCCCCCGCTTGACCTTAACGGTGTCTGACGTATGCGGTTGCAGATACAGATAAGTCACGATATGGCCCGTGACACTGCCGACATGCCCTGGCGGTACAGCGAACATAACAGAGCGCTGTCTTTCTTCAGCGGTCAGGTCTGAATGATAAGCCCCACGCTGCGCGAGATCTTCCGGGAAATTTGCGAAATATCCAAAATAACCCTCACCGGACGGGTAGTGCCGGCAAAGCCGCGTTGGCGTG
>JBMUHF010000096.1:0-3791 GCA_050302555.1 Arenicellales bacterium
TTCTGGCATTCGGTGGAAATTCAGAACGATACCTCTCCCAGTCCTTTGAGTTGGAAAACGATTTCCTGTTAGGGCATTGTCTCACCGCATTGACTAATGTCATTGGGAATGCATCCAGTGGATTGGATCAAGCGAAGGACAGTATCGCTCGTGCGAGCCGAGGGGCGAATTCAGTGTCGGATCGTGAGCAATTGCATCTTTCGGCAGTTAAGGCATGGTATGACTCGGATCTAGCTTTGTCGTCACGCCTCTATCAGGAGATCCAACTCAATCATCCAACAGACCTGATGGCGTTATTTGCCGGTCACTGGCTCGATTTTTATCTTGGTGATGCTAAAGCCATGATGGGAAGAGTGGATCGCGCCCTCGGGGATTGGGGCGACTCGACCCCTGGATACGGATATGTTCTCGGTATGTATGCATTTGGGCTTGAAGAGAATGGCCACTATGACCAGGCAGAAGAGCTTGGCCGGCGGTCGGTTGAGTTGAATTCCGCAGATGCCTGGGGTGTTCATGCCGTAACCCATGTCATGGAGATGACGGGCCGCGCTGAAGAGGGTGTCGAATGGCTGGAATCCACGCTTCCAGGTTGGGGTTCGTCAACGATGAAGTTGCATAACTGGTGGCATGCCTTACTGTTGTATATCGATCTTGGGGATACTGACTCCGTTCTTGACCTGTACGACACGCGCTTGGTGGACGATGATCGCGTAGATGCCGAGGCACTGGCAGACCGAGTCTCGGCTTTGGCTAGGCTGTCTTTGCTTGATGTCGATGTTGGTAACCGTTGGACTGTATTGGCAGAGCTTTGGGAGCCGATGATGTTCGATGCGCGGTCCCCGTTTAATGATCTACATGCCTTATTGACATTTCATTACTCGAATCTTGAGGATCTGGCACAGGCTCTGATGGAGAGTGTCCGGAACGAATACGACAGAACCATTCCGATGATGCGAGTGGGTGCATCGGTCCTCGAAGGCGTTGACGCGCTTTTCCAGGGGGATAATGATGCCGCGCTGGCGTTACTGGTGGAAAATGGTGGTCACGTTAATCTCATTGGCGGAAGTCATGCGCAGAGGGATCTCGTCTCCCAGATGACTCTGGAGGCCGCGGTCCGCGCGGGCGAGTGGGCGAGTGCCAGAGCCATGCTGAAAGAGCGAAAACTGAGGCGTGAGTCCATGCCTTACGCCTACTCCAGACACTGCGAGCAACGGATTGCAGTTGGCAGGATTTAAACCGACCTGGCCTTACTCGTAACTTAAAGCTGCTGTATATAATGCGACCACAGTTATTCGGGTAAACCAGAAGTCGAATAAGACCAAGAATATCGCGTTATGACTCAATCCTCGAAGACCTGGAACTGGGCTCCGAATCTCCCTATTGCGGGCCAGTCCGTCTTCATGTTTCCACCCAATCCTTGGGTGATTCTCAAAGTCCTGTCGTCTGTCTGGTTGACGATCAGTGGAAGGGTGGTGATTTTATTGACCGCCTGTATCTCGTGGTTGTTCTTCACTCCGCCGCTGGCGCAATGTGTCGATCTGGAGCTGGGCTGGGCGGTCTATATCTATGCCCGTAACCTATGCCTGATGGTGTTGTTTGCCGGGGGCCTGCACTTGTACTTTTATACCTTCAAGATGCAGGGCGAGGAACTTCGATTTGATTCCAGAGATGTTGTTAGAGATGAATCAGTATTCACATTTAGGAATCAACTTCACGACAATATCTTCTGGTCGGTTGCCAGTGGGTTAACAATCTGGACCTTTTACGAAGTCCTGTTCATGTGGGGATACGCTAACGCCGCTATTCCCAGAATAACGTTGGCGGGCAACCCGGTCTGGTATTGCCTGCTATTCGTCCTGATTCCCATGTGGTACGCGCTTCATTTTTACTGGATGCACCGCTTAGAGCATTGGAAGCCGCTCTACAAGGCCATCCACTCGGTGCACCATAGGAACATCAATACGGGCCCCTGGTCCGGGACGTCGATGCACCCTTTGGAGCATCTGCTTTATGCGGCTTCGCCGCTGATCCATGTCGTCATTCCCTCCAGTCCCCTGCATGTGATCTATCATTTTCAGTTCACGATGCTTGCCGCGATCATCACACACTGCGGCTATGAGGCACTTCTCTTGAGAGGCAAGAGAGTTATCGAGTTGGGATACTTTTTCCATCAATTGCATCACAGGTTTTTTGATTGCAACTACGGAACAGACGATATGCCCTGGGACAAATGGTTCCACACCTTTCATGACGGAACGGATGAAGCAACTCAGGCGTTGAGAGAGAAGCAGCGGCGCCGAGGCAGGAGTTAAGTACCGCAACGCACTAAGCGAACAATTTATCGTCCTGGCCATCGAGTTCAGTCTGGCCTATAACACCGTTTAAAGAATTTGGACAAGAGAAAGGAGAATGTAATGGATACTCATCAGGTTGGATCCGCGGATGACTTACGTACGCTTATCGAGGAGCGGGATGTCGAATACGTTGTTGTCGCGTTGCCTGATATGCAGGGATTGCTTCGGGGCAAATATCTTTCCCGAAGGAAGTTGCTGGGGGCACTTGAGGATGGTCTGGGTGTGCCGCCCGTCATCTTTGCGATGGAACCGACGGATATGCTCTACGAGGTCGTTGGGTTGTCAGATGCTTCGACGGGCTTTCCCGACGTGCCCGCGCAGGTGATTCCCGAGACGTTGCGAGAGATTCCCTGGGAGCCAGGCCATCGAAACCTCTTTGTCATGTTGACGCATGGCCAGGATGGGTTGGCATTTTGTCCGCGAGCGATATGCCAGCGTGTTTTGGATAGAGCAGGAGCGATGGGTTTTCGGGTTTTCACAGCGTGCGAGTTTGAATTCGCACTGTTCAACGAGACCCCCAACAGCGCATTCGATAAAGGCTATAGAAATCTTGCTTTAACGGTCCCACACAAGGGGTACAGCGTCCTGGAGAGACAGAATGCGAGGTCGGAATTTTATGCAGATCTGTTGGACACGATGCGCTCCATGAGAATTCCCTTGGAGGCGGTGCATGAAGAGATCGGTTTCCCCAGCCAGCTGGAAGCTTCCCTCCAGTATGCCGAAGGCCTGACCTCTCCGGACAACGCCGTGATGTTTAAAAGTTTTGCGAAGTCTGTTGCGCAAAGACGAGGACAGTTATTAGTTTTATGGCGCGGTGGCACAACGACGTCGATGGGAACAGTGGACATATTCATGCTTCTTTGCGTGATACCGAGGGAAACCCAGTATTTTTTGATGAACAAAAGCCCCATGGCATCAGCGATACGATGCGGTATTTCATTGGGGGTCTGCAGAAGGTGCTTCCCGAGTTGACCGTCCTGCTGGCGCCGAATGTCAATTCTTTCAAACGTTTTGTACCGGATAGATTTGCCCCAACCAGTGTGGCATGGGGATTGGAAAACCGCACCGTGGGTCTTCGAGCCGTTGGGGGTTCGCCAGCATCACGGCGACTGGAGTGTCGATTGCCCGGGGCAGATGCCAACCCGTATCTGTCTATTGCGGCAACCCTGGTTGCCGGGCTTTACGGCATTGAGAACCGGATTGAGCCCGGCCCCGAAACCGAAGGCAACGCCTATTTGCAGAAAATTCCCGCAAAGCTTCGTCTGCCCGCAACCTACGCTGAGGCTATCGAGCGGCTCAATCGTTCCAAGATCGCCCGGGAATGGATTGGAGATGAATTCGTCGAGACTTTCGTTTCCGGACGAAGAGCCCAGGAAGAAGAATTCCGGAACCTCATTACAGAGGCAGAGGTAGAGCGCTTCCTTGAACTGAGTTGAG
>JBMUHF010000097.1:0-2024 GCA_050302555.1 Arenicellales bacterium
ATATGGCGTAAGGCGCTTGCGAGTAATGAGTTTGGGGAGGGCATTACGATGCTGAATAACGTCCTCTATCAACTTACTTGGAAGAAAGGTCCCGTATACCGTTATCACCATTCGGGAGAGTCTGTAGAGCAATTACCTGTATGGTTGAATGACCGTGAGGGATGGGGACTGACGACAGACGGGAAAAGTCTTATTGCCTCGGATGGCTCAGACACGCTCTTTTTCCGATCTGCAAAAGATTTTTCTGTTGAGCGGGTGATCAAGGTGCACCATCTTGGTAAGCCTGTTTTCCACCTCAACGAACTGGAGTTTATTGACGGTAGAATTTGGGCAAATGTCTGGAAGACCCGATATATCGCGGTGATTGATCCCGAAAACGGCTCGGTGAGCGCTATTATCGACTGCAAAATTCTGATCGCTGATGCGCAAGCAGCGTCTTTGGATATTGGCGTCCTCAACGGGATTGCCTGGGATGAAGATAAGCGTGACTTGTATCTTACGGGCAAATTATGGCCTTGGATTTATCGGGTCAGTCTTGACCCAAAGCGGTGATTGCGTGACGATAGTTGGGTTGGAGGTCGATGTTCTTGATTGTTTCAATAAGGCAAGTGCGGTCTGTGGAGAGCGAAGAGCAGAATGAAACGCTATGACGGGAGCTGTCACTGCGGCAAAGTAACTTTTGAGGTCACCGGCACTTATGACAAAGTGCTGATCTGTGATTGCTCGATATGTGTCAAAAAAGGAATCATCCATATTTCGGCCGATGATGATCACTTCAGGATCACCTCAGGGCGGGGGTGCCTTGCGAATTATCAGTTCGGTTCAAAAGAGGCGAGCCATTACTTTTGTAACACCTGTGGGATTCACGTATTCGGCAGGCCCAGGATGCGTCCGGATCGTAATACCATCAACATCCGCTGTCTGGATGATTTTGAACAGATTCTCAAAAACAGTAAGCAGATCCATTTCGATGGAAAACATCACCCTCGAGATGACTGAGCATCAGAACCGTAATTAGACTATGGAACCGATTCAGGAATTTAACGCTGAGCATAGCCTGCCGGGTAATGATGCCCGCCTGGCATTGCGCAGTGACGGTGTCGTTTGCCTGCGTGGAGCGCATGACGGCGAATGGCTCTCGCTGGTGGAGGAGGGCATAGAGCAGGCACTCTCAGGCGCGAGCGAAGATGTCGATATTGTCGAGAAATCGGGAGATAGCGGAAGGTTTTCTTTTTCCAGCCAGGCCTGGCGGCAGGTTGACGCGTTTCGTCAGGCGATTATTGAGTCCCGGTCCCCGGATCTTGGCTTTTCGCTGTTGGGGTCAGACTCGATGAACCTCTTTTATGATTTTTTGCTGATTAAAGAGGCCGGTACAGCCAACGCCAACACACCCTGGCATCAGGATCATGCCTATTACCCGCTTCATGGAGTTGGTGTGATCAACTGCTGGACGGCATTGGATCCCATCCCGATGGAAACGGCATTACGTTTTTGGGCGGGCTCTCACCGCGAAGCCCGCATCTACCAGGCGGCTAATTTTGCGGGCGATACTGACTATCGCCATGCCCGTTCTGATCGCCCGGTGATTCCGGATATTGATGATGATCCCGCTACGAGAATTCTGGCAACAGAGTTACAGCCGGGCGACATGCTGGCCTGGGACTCTTATACCTTTCACAGTGCGCCTGGAAACACTTTGAATCGACGTCGGGCCGCGTTTTCCATCAACTGGGCGTCGGACGCTATCCGTTTCCACGATATACCTTGCCTCGCAAGTTATCGCGCTCCAGAATTGACGGAAGGCTCGTCAATTACCTGTGACAAATTTCCACTCGTTCGCGGGAAATAAACTGGTGCAAGCCTTGGTAGATGACGGGTTAAGTCAACGAGAAATCTGATGGATTGGAGAATAACGGGTCTTCTGATCGCCTTGCTCTGGATGGCCTATTCGGTGGTCCAATGGCTCGGAACTTGAGGCTCCTGTAACGTTCAAGAACCAGTCTCTTGTAAGCATCAATGCTTAT
>JBMUHF010000098.1:0-29388 GCA_050302555.1 Arenicellales bacterium
CGGGGAGCATTTGGTCAAGATTGATGCTCCCCGTAGGCGGACGCCAGCGGGCCTGCCCACTGCCCGGGCGGTTGCTGCACGAGTGCATTGGTAAAGGTCGTACCAAATACACCGACCAGTTCTGATTGGGTGGCGCCCTCCCACCTAGGCTTTAAGATCATGATCGGATCGCCAAGAGTCAAGGGGTCGACAGTGGGATCTGGGGTATCCAGTTCCTTCAAGAGCCTTCGCGCGTCGGCTTTCGTTGCCTCGCCGCGGCGCTGCGGGTCGAGATATACATGGCTGAAAGTAACCCGTGTATCCGTACGGTACTGGTCTACATGCTGCGCCAGAAACGCGCTAAGTTCTTGCTCGGTCGGATCAGAAACCGGCGCAGATTCATCGAAGAAAAATTCCATTTTCTGACGCAGCCGCCGCCGGATAATCAGGTCATCACGGTCCAGCCCCAGCGCCAACGCCTCGCGAACAAAAATTTCCGTTTTGATGTAATCATCAATCAGCCGGCTGAACTCGCTTTCGGTCGGCGGACGCTGCCAGGTCCGAATAAAGGTCTGAACCATGCTTGCGGCACGAGCGTCTGAAACCACAATCTCGGCACCTGGATGATCATCTCCAGAACGCACCAACTCATACCCGACAAAAATCAGGGCGCCAAGAAAAATAAAGTGAACGAGCGGCTCTTTCAGAACTGCTTTGAACTTGGATACCAACATGGCCGCCTTATTAGGAGCAAACTGTTCGGCGGCCAGCCTGGCAAATCAGCGCCGGCGCGCCAACATCCCGGCAAAACTCAAACACTTGATTAACCGCTGGCGTCCTGATGCAGAAAGTTATGCAGCATCTTGTGGCCATACTGTGTCAGGATTGATTCAGGGTGAAACTGCACACCAAAGACGGCGTCTTCCCGGTGTGTGATGCCCATGATCTGGCCGTCATCAGCGCGGGCGGTGACCTCGAAACAATCAGGCAGCGAGGATTCTTCTACCACCAGCGAGTGATAACGGGTTGCCTGAAACGGAGTGGGTATGTCGTCGAAGATGCTCTTGCCCTCATGCTCAATCATCGAGGTTTTGCCGTGCATCAGCCGGGGGGCGCGGATGATGGTCCCGCCATAGGCTTGCGCGATACTCTGATGGCCCAGACACACTCCGAGAATCGGAATACGTGGCCCGTATTCGCGCACCAACTCCACTGAGATACCCGCCTCGTTGGGCGTACAGGGCCCGGGGGAAATCACAATGTGCGAGGGCGAAAGCGCATCGATATCGTTAAGCGTGATCTGATCGTTGCGATACACCGCAACACGCTCGCCCAACTCCCCCAGATACTGCACCAGGTTGTAAGTAAACGAGTCGTAATTGTCGATCATCAAAAGCATGATTGCTCTAACCCATTGATTAATATCGATTGCTAATTTTGCAATCGCGCTAGATACCCAATTTGATACCCAGTTTTGAAATGAAACCGAATGGATATCTGGTGAGACTGAGGAGAATTCTACCGCTAGCGAGGTTGTTTAAGAAATTTGGAGTCGTCTGGCTGTGCCTATCGTCAATTATCGGCTTGAAGGACATCAACACTATAGTGATTTCATTCCCAACACCTCACTAACATCCAAATAGTCAAAGCGTTCTTCATCGACTCTACTTTTTTTGCCAGACCATAATCTGAAGCATCACTACGCAATTAGCTTTGTCATTTTCTGCACTCGGCAAACAGGTTGACACCCTCCTCTTCAAACCGGATATTCGTGCACGGGCTTCCGAATCGCGATGCTGCATACAAACGGTTCATGTCTTCTTCCGTCCGATGAATGAGCTTCCAGTCCAGCACATGATCCATCAGGGCTCTGGTCGTGTTGCGCGGATGGAAGTTGCCCAGGATGATTCTCCCGCCGGGAGCCAGGAGATCGTAAACGTAGTTCATCAGGGCAATGACGAACTTGTCGTTAAAGTAGTCGATCAGACCAATACTGTAGACCAGATCCTGCTCCGGAATGTCGAGTTTCTGTCTCCCTGTGGCCAGATATACCAAGTTTCCGAAAACAGGTTTTACATAGCGTTTGAGGCGACTCCGTTCGATCCGGTCGCTCACAAAGGCCAGTGCCTGCATGTCGATATCAAGGAGCGTGGCATCGATCTTTGCCGGGTCGTCCAATGAGGCGATGCAGTCAAAAACCTCAGCAGCAGGCCCGCAGGCCATGCTCGTGACGCGAACCACAGACCCTTCCTTTTCCTTGAACGTACGCTGTATTTCGTCCAGGAGCAGGTAACGCCGGTTGCGCACAGCTTTGGCGGCCGGCTCGTCATGAAAGCATGCGTCCATCAAGGGGCCGATTCGGCCCGTCCCGGACGGCTTGTTTTCGTAAATCAACTGAATGGTGAAGTAGTCTCCGGCATATCCGCGAGGCTTGGAATACATCCGTTCAGCGGTTTCTGTTAACAGAATGTAGGGCAGAATTTCCAACTTGATCCGCTGTGACATCTCATCCCGGATGAGTTCCGGTTCACCCGATGCATCGCCCAGGGTCGCGTTCAGGTATTCGGAAAAAGCACGGAACCGGGTCAGGACTTCGCTGAAAAGAGGGGCCGGGATCTCTCCCTGGTTCTGAAGGGCCTCTTCGTCGGCTTTCTGCACCAGGGCCTTGAACCTGTTGATTTCAGAGAACAAGAGAGCCCATTTCTCTTCTACCACCCGATCCAGCGTTTCCCGGGCTTTCAACTGCAGGCTGACGGCCGCCATGCTGTGGCGCAACCGCATGGAGATGGTTTTTGCCATGGCCCTGAAAAAGTGTGTCCCGAAGACGGGATCTTCTTTCACGCGGGCATCGAGTTTCTTCTTTGAAAGTGCCAGTAGCAGTGAACTCTCAACCGCCGTCACATTAGCGTTGGCCGCCTCATTCTCCAGATAGGACATCTCTCCCACCACTTCACCGGGACCGAGAAGCCGCAGAGGCTGACTACTGATGGCGGAGATCTGCACACCCAGCAGTCCCTGCAATACGAAAAAGATTGAATCCGGCACCTCTCCTTCACGAATGATCACCGTATTGGCAATCACATTCTGCTCGACACCTTCTGAAAAAATCCATTCGACATCCTCCTCATGAAGTTCGGTCAAGAGCTCGAGTATTTCCAACATGTTCCCTCTCTTTTTTTATGTCTTTTTTATTATTTCTGGATGCTATTGGGACGCCGCGCCGCGACTGAATCCTACCAAGACCATTCTTCGATTGTCTCTAACAGACTAATGCGTTCTTCAGCTAGATCATTATTTTTAAACTTTTTCTTTTGACCCTGAACCCAAGTATCTAAGCGCCGACCATAAGATCCTTTATAGCCTTTTGGGACTTGGACGTGTTTTTCTCGTGCAGCAAAGTCTCGTAGGTCCGAAAAATTCTGATTCCATTTTGCGTCAAGAGCATCCCAGGCCCACCCCGGCAAGTTCTGGAGCTGCGTTTGTCTCTCAGCAGTTAATTTGTTTTTATAGAAAGCCGTTCTCTGGCGTGAGACCCATCTCCCCAATGGAAACCCATCAACATCAACGTAGTCTCCAGACGGAAAAGTATGCTTTTTTTCCCGAACATAGGCTTGCAAACTCTCGTAACCATCCTGCCATTGAGCATCGACCTGATTCCAAACCCAACCGGCAAGTTTCTCAAGCTGTGAGATGCGGTGCTGCTCGAGGTCACCTGATTGATATTCCTTTCTTCGGCTTGCAACCCATTGGGCGAGGGGTACGGGTTACCCTGAGTGTGTCGGCGTGTGATCAAATTCCTCTGAATTGATAATCGTCTCGACCCCACCGAGCTGCTCTATCAACTGTGTCTGATCGGCAAATGCAAGATCGTTCGCCTCGGTAGGATTAAACAAGGCGCACATCTTGTCATGGCAGCACTTTGAGTCTTCTGCATATTCTGGGTTCTGCGAAAGGTCGCACAACTCGTCAGGGTCATTGGCCATATCAAATAATTCCGGCGGATACCCCGGGTAACAGTTGTATTTCCATTTATCCGTTCGCAGCATGAACATGCCAACGGGCGAGCCGCCATCGTGGTATTCAGATAAAACAGCCCGATCTTCGCCGGCGCCGTCGATCAGCGCCTGCAGGGCAAGGCCCGGCCGATCGATCTCATCATCTTGAGCGCCTAGCGCCTGCAGCACTGTGGGATAGATATCCACCAACGAGGTGAGGGTCTCAACTGTTTCGGCCTTTGGAATTTGTGGTCCGCTCATCAGCATGGGGATTCGTGCTGATTCATCATAGAGCGACATCTTGGTCCACATGCGCCGATCGCCGTTGTGATCACCATGATCGCTCGTGTAAATCACCAGGGTGTTGTCGGCCTGTCCTGTTTGGTGGAGAGCATTCATGACTGCGCCCACCTGCGCGTCCAAAAAACTACAGAGGCCATAGTAGGAAGCCCGGGCAATCTGGCGCGTTTGATCATCAAAGCAGTCATCGTAATTAAAGTGCCTGCGGATAGTCTGGGTTACAGGGTGCTGTGGCAGCGCCTCTTGAGACATAAACCGGGCCTCATCCATTTCAGAAAGTGGATAGAGCTCATAGAACGCCTCAGGACAGGTCAGCGGGTAGTGCGGTCTCAGCCAGGATACAAAAAGCGTCCAGGGTTTATCACTTTGGGCGCTGGCGGCATCGTTGAGCCAGTCACAGGCGTTGCGGGTCACTTCAAGATCGTAATCCGTGTAACTGTTTTCGCCCGGGCCGATCTCAGAAGTATAAGCAGAGACATCCAGAACCGCTTCGTGGTCACGCAGCAGGCCTTTGATCCAGCCGGTACCGTTTCGGATATACAACGGCAGGATTTCGTTTTCAAAACCGTTGTCGTAGTCACTACCGCGATAGTGCAGTTTGCCGATCGAGTCGACCCGATGGTCCTGACGTATCAGTTGGTGGCCCCAACTCGTCGGTGTGCCCTCGTAAGCCTGGGCATTGGACCAGCAGCGGTTCTTGTGCACGTACTGCCCGGTGGCGAGCGACGCCCGCGCCGGAACACAGATCGGCGAAGGGGTGTAGGCCTTTGTGAACCTCGTCCCGCCAGACGCAAGTCGATCCAGGTTGGGCGTTTTGACGAGCGCATGGCCGGCACAGCCCATCGCATCGTGCCGATGTTCATCGCTGAAAAGGATGAGGACGTTGGTCTTTTCTGTCACGTGAAGGGTTCAGGAGATGCCGTTGCGCCTTTCTTGGCCGAGGCGATTCCGAAGAGTTCAGTCTTCCAGCGCGGCCGGATCGAGGCCGGCAACCGCCATCGCCACCGCACGAAAAATCGCCCGGCCCTTGTTCATGGTCTCCTGCCACTCCTGTGCGGGTACCGAATCGGCCACGATTCCGGCGCCGGCCTGAATGTGCAGTTCCCCGTCGGCGATGACTGCGGTGCGGATCGCAATAGCAGTATCCATGTTGCCGTTCCATCCGATGTAGCCGACAGCGCCGGAATAAATGCCCCGGCGCACAGGCTCAAGCTCGCCAATGATCTCCATGGCCCGGACCTTGGGCGCACCGGACACGGTGCCCGCCGGGAAGGTCGCGCGCAGCACATCGATGGCGTCGAGGTCATCCTGGAGCTCTCCGGTCACATTGGAAACGATATGCATCACGTGTGAATAGCGCTCGACCTGCATCTTGGAGGTCAACTTAACAGTGCCTGTAGCCGCGATCCGGCCGACATCATTGCGGCCAAGATCGACCAGCATCAGGTGCTCTGCGAGTTCCTTGGGGTCTGAGATCAACTCTTCCTCAAGGCGCCGGTCCTCTTCTTCGCTCAAGCCCCTGCGGCGGGTGCCTGCAATGGGGCGCACCGTGACTTCACCGTCTTCCAGGCGCGCCAGAATCTCTGGTGAGGAGCCAACAATCTGGAAATCATCAAGATCCAGAAAATACATGTAGGGCGAAGGATTCACCGTGCGCAGTGCCCGGTACAGCGTGATGGGCTCGGCTTCAAAGGGAATCGAAAGACGCTGCGAGAGCACCACCTGAAAGATGTCACCGCTCTGGATATATTCCTTGCAGCGCTCGACGGCCTCTTCGAAGTCCTCTTGGACAAACGATGAACGGAAGTCGCTCTCGTGGACTGCCTGTCCGGCAGCTATCGAGCGCCCTATCGACAGACTTGAGATCTGCTCGACCAGTTGATCGAGCCGCTCGCAGCCCGAGGCATAGGCGTCGTCCGATTCGGGATCAGTATGCACCACAATATGAAGACGGCCGCTCAGGTTGTCGAAAACCAGAAGCTCGTCAGACACCATCAGCAGAATATCCGGCGCCCCCACCGGATCCGGCAGATCGCCAGCGGTAAGATGGGGCTCGATATAGCGCACGGTGTCGTAACTGAAGTAGCCCACCAACCCACCGTTAAAGCGCGGCAAGGTATCCAGCTGGGGCACATTGAACTGACGGTGAATGCTTTGAATCGCCGCTAAGGGATCGTCGGTCTCCTGGCGGTGAATCTCTTCACCCTCCTGTTCGATCAGCAGCAGATTACCGCTTACCCGGACCACCGTCGGACACGGCAAACCGATGATGGAGTAGCGGCCCCACTTTTCGCCGCCCTGTACGGATTCCAGCAGATAACTGTATGGCCCCTGCGCCATCTTGAGATACGCGCTGACAGGTGTCTCCAGATCTGCCAGCACTTCGGTCTGCAGCGGAATCCGGTTGTAGCCCTCCCGGACCAGACGATCGTATTCGGCGCGTGAAATCATACGATGAGAAAGCCGAGGCTGTGCTCGCCTCCGGGGGTCAATTGGCATTTAACAGAGGCAGTCATGCTGAGAAATCGTTGCACCACAACGTCAACGCTCTGGGTCTGCGCTTTAGCGCCGCGTTGGTCGTTTGCGTGACAAGGCTTGGCGTTTGCCGAACCGCCCTTATGACGATTCAACTATCTCCAGAACCTGCGGCAACGAGTCTATCACGGCATCCGGGCCGAGTTCGTAAAGGTCAAGACCCTGACTGTAGCCGTAACTCACCAACACCACCGGCATCCCGCAGGCACGCGCGGCATGAAAGTCGCTTATCGAATCACCCACCAGCAGACATTCGTCCGGAGTCAATTCCCATTGCTCAACAGCGTGCTGAAGCGGCAACGGATCTGGTTTTTTCCGAGGCAGATCATCGCCACCAATGATCGGATCGAGATAGTCGCTAAGACCCATAGCCTTGAGCAGCGGCCGGGTAAAGACGCCCGGCTTGTTAGTGACACAGCCGACCCGTTTGCCCGATTGCTGACACTGCGCCAGGGTTTCATCCGCGCCCACATACAGCACACTGTCACGGTGGAGATTTTCCTGATAACACTTTTCGAAAAGCGGGTACGCCGTTGCCATCAAATCTGTCGGGGCTTCACCGTCAAAATCCCCCGTCAGCGCCCGCTCTACAAGACGGCGCGCACCATTACCAATCCAGCCTCGGGCAGTCTCGAGCGCCACGGGTTCCCGCCCGAGCGCCTTGAGCATGTCATTGCAGGCGCCAACCAGATCCGGTGCAGAATCGATCAGGGTACCGTCAAGATCAAACAGAATCCCGCGCGCAGGCGTTCTGAAGAAAGGCGCGGGATAGGCCGGATTAGGCTCACTCATGACGGTGATTCAGCCAATGCGGCACGCATTGCGCTGATCACCGTGTCGTAACAGTTCGGATCGCCATCGCGGGCGGCGCCGAATATGGCCGACCCGGCAACAAAGGTATCGGCACCGGCAGCATGAATCTCCCCGATGTTATCGACTTTCACACCACCGTCGATCTCGAGACGAATGTCCCGACCTGACTCATCGATGAGCTTGCGCGCTTGACGCAACTTATCCAGTGTCGATGGCAAAAAACTCTGCCCGCCAAAGCCGGGGTTGACCGACATCAGCAGAATCATGTCGACCTTGTCTATGACGTGCTGCAAAACGCTCAGCGGCGTCGCCGGATTAAATACCAGACCCGACTTGCAGCCCTCGCTGCGAATCAACTGAAGGGTGCGATCAACATGCTCACTGGCTTCAGGATGGAAGGTAATGTAGGAGGCGCCCGCCGCTGCAAAATCAGGAACGATGCGGTCGACCGGCTTAATCATGAGGTGAACATCAATGGGGGCGGTGACGCCGTGCTTGCGCAACGCCGCGCATACCAGCGGGCCAATGGTCAGATTGGGGACGTAATGGTTATCCATCACATCAAAGTGCACGATATCAGCCCCCGAGGCGAGCACGTTATCGACTTCTTCACCCAGGCGGGCAAAGTCAGCCGAGAGAATCGAAGGCGCAATAAAATTTTCTTTCATCGTCACAATACCTGCCTAGGCTAGCGAATCACAATAAAGAGACCCGAGTTACCCCGCACCACGTTCAGCAGAAGCATCACGTCGTCTTCGTCAACGGCCTGCTCAACGTCGTTCAAACTGTAGATCGGCTGCTTGTTGATCGAGATGATGAGATCCCCTTCACGCAAGCCTGCACGCCACGCGAGACTGTTCTGTACCACTTCTACCGCGCGGACACCGCGCTGGCCTTGTGGGCCATCCTGGTCATCGATATCGGCCAGACGAATGCCTTCCAGGCGCTTGTTGATCTTGAGACCTTGACCGGCAAGCGGTTCGATGGCGCGAATCCGGATGCGCTTGCTCTGGCGTTGGCCATCACGCAGGAAGCTGACTTCGATCTCCTCGTCGGCCCGGAAAAGGCCAATCGTGTTGCGAAGCGAACTGGCGTCGACAATCTCGCGGTCGTTGACCGCGACCACGACGTCGCCTTCCTGCATCCCGGAATCGGCTGCAGCCGAATCGGGAATCACCTGGGAGATCACGGCGCCGCGGGTCGTATCAATCCCAAGCGCTTCGGCGAGTTCTGGCGTCAGGTTCTGCGCAATAACGCCCAGACGCCCGCGGCGGACCTCTCCGTATTCAATGATCTGGCGGGTGAGCAACTGAACCATGTTGATCGGTATGGCAAATCCGATGCCGATATTGCCGCCCCCGGGTGCCAGGATTGCGGTGTTGATACCAACCAGTTCGCCACGAAGATTGACGAGCGCGCCACCCGAGTTTCCCTGGTTGATTGATGCATCTGTTTGAATGAAGTCCTCGTAATCCTCGATGTTCAGCCCCGAACGGCCGAGCGCACTGATGATGCCTGAGGTGGCTGTCTGTCCGAGACCGAAGGGATTGCCGATCGCCACGACGAAATCACCCACCCGCAGCCTATCTGAATCCCCCGGATCAATCTGCTGGAGTGCTTCTGCCGCAATCTGGATTACCGCGATGTCGGCATCTTCATCCACTCCCACGATCTGAGCATCGAAGGCCCGCCCGTCATGCAGGCGCACACTGATCTCGTCAGCACCAGAGATCACGTGGCTATTGGTAATCACATAGCCCGACTCGGCATCCGTAATCACCCCGGAGCCCAAACTACTGACCCGTCTTTCACGTTGCTGAGGCGGAGGCGTGCCGAAGAACTTCTCGAAGAAGGGGTCTGTCTGAAAAGGGCTCTGCCGCTCAGTGACCCGGCTTTTGGTATAAATATTGACCACCGCCGGCAGGACCCGCTCGAGCATCGGTGCGAGGCTCGGCAGCGGCTCACCTTCTACCGCCATAGGCAGCGCCGCGCCCGCAGCCGAGGAAAGAGCGAGTGCGCCGGCGAGCCACCAGCCTAGAAGCCACCATCGAATCTGTTTCATGGATAAACCGGGAGAAAAAGTGTTGCGCCCCCGTCGCTTACGAGGAACGTAATTATAACAACGGCGGATTCGATCGGTTCAGGCAGCGTCGTTGGTGATGCCGTGCGGCACATGGCCGGTGGGAACATAGCGACGTGCAGATTCGCAATGGCCGGTCTGATCGTCGAAGAAAATATCGGCGCCGAAAGTCTGCAGAAACTCGCCTTTATCCAGACCGCCCAGAAATACCGCCTCGTCAATCCAGATATCCCACGCACGCAGAGTGCGAATCACCCGTTCATGCGCGGGGGCGCTGCGGGCCGTAAACAACGCGGTTCGGATGGGCGCCTCGTTGCGCGGCCATTTCGACTGCAGGTGGTGCAGGGACTGAAGAAACTTCCTGAACGGGCCGCCGGTCATAGGTGTCGAGGCCATTTTCTTCTCTGACGCCGCAAACGCGGCCAGCCCTTGGGACTGGTAGACCCGCTCGGAATCATCCGCAAAGAGCACCGCATCTCCGTCGAAAGCAATACGCAACTGGCTGTTTCGTTCCAGATGCGTGCGCGAGGGCAGAATCGTAGCGGCCGCGATGTTGGCCTGCAGAGCCTGGCGGACGTTGGCGGGATCCGCTGACAGGTAGAGATCAGCGCTAAAGGGAGTGACGTAGCGGAAAGGACTCTCACCGCCCGAGAAGGCAGCGCGGGTGATGTCGAGCTGGTAGTGGGCAATGGAATTGAAAATGCGAAGTCCCGTGTCGGCGCTATTGCGCGAGATCAGCACGACCTCGACACCGCGTTGTTCACTTTCCGTTTGGTTGAGCGCCAACAGTTTCTGCACCAGAGGGAACGCCACACCAGGCTGGAGTAATTCTTCCTCATGCTCAACCTGATACCGACAATAGGCCTCGACGCCCTCCTCAACATAAATCTGGTGGCCGCTCTCAAGATCGAACAGCGCGCGCGAAGAGATCGCGACGACAAGCGGGCTTTGTTCAAGATCGGCCATCACCTCAGTCTATCACTGTAAAAGGAAGTCACGAGCCTCTCCCAATGCGTCGCCAAAAGCCCGCGCCGAGTAGCAGCGCGCACAGGCCGAGCACCGGTAGATTTCCGAAGCGCACGAACGGCGTGGTACCGCTCATCGGCTGCACGCTGCCTCGCACCACCGTACGCACAAACTGCGGCGCCACGGTACCCACCTGGCCTTTTGCATCAATCAATGCCGACAGCCCATTGTTGCTGGACCGAATCATGGGACGGCCGGTTTCAATTGCCCGGGCCCGCGCCATCTGCAGCCGCTGGTGCGGCGCCAGGGAATCGCCGAACCAGGCGTCCTCACTGAGATTCGCGAGTATCTGCGCCTGCGGCAAGGCTGCATTAATCACGTGACTGAAGGCATCCTCATAGCAGATGCTGACGCCGATGGGATGTCCGGCAAGTTGCATCGGCGACTGTGGCAGTGGTCCCGGCGAGAAATCCGACATCGGAATACTGAGATAGTCGAGTATCCGCGCGAGCAGCCCGGGCATGGGCAAATATTCGCCGAAAGGCACCAACTGGTGCTTGCGATAGAGAACGGACTCATCCCCTACACCAAGCGCTACGTTGTAATAGGCGGCATCCGGTGCTAACGCCTCACGCGCCAATATCCCGAGAAGAAAATCCGCTTCATGATTTCTGAGGCGTGCGATAAACCCGGGATCAATCTCGTCGAGATACGCCGACAGCGCCGCCTCTGGCCAGACGATAAGGTCTGCGCCTGAGAGAGGCTCGCTATCTGCAAGATAGTCTCTCGCGATCGCGTCGGTTTTGTGGCTCTGCCATTTGTCATTAAGTGAAACGTTGTGCTGTACGAGGGCAACATTGATGGGCTCACCGGCAGGTTGAACAAAAGCCGGTGCCTGTATGAGCGCCACAGAACCAAGCAAACCCAGAAGCACCGCGCCCGGGAGCAATCTCGACCGCCCGGCCAGGAAAACAACCGCTACCAGCGCACCGGCGCCGAGGCCGACCCAGAGACTGACGCCCAGGACTCCTGCAATAGGCAGCAAAGCGGCAAGCGGCGAATCGACCTGGCTATAACCAAGATAGAGCCATGGAAACCCACTAAGGAGGTTGCCTCGCAACCACTCGCCGAGGACCCATAGAGCCGGCATCACCAGCAGGGCACGAAGAGCCGGGCTCTTCGGCCCGATGCGGGCTTGAAGTCCCCCAACCAAGGTCGGATAGAGTGCCATCAGGGCTGCAAAAACCATCACGGCAGCAGCCGCCAAAGGTGCAGGCATATTGCCGAACTGATTGAGACTCACGTATATCCACGAGACACCGCTGAGCGCCATCGCCAGACCAAAAGCAAAGCCTTGCAACGCGGCCTGCCGGGCAGAGGCTCGCCACCAGCAGCCATAAAGCACCGCCAGGGTGAGCGGTGCGAGCCAGAACAGGTCAAATGGCGCAAAGGCCAGCGGACAGGCAAGACCCGAGAGTGCAGCCGCGGCTATTCGCGTCGCGCTGCCGGACAAACGCATGAATCTACTGCGCCGGAGTTTCGTCAGCCGACAGAAGCGTGATGCGCAAAAGGCGCGGCCGACGGCTGTCTGCGCTCAGCACCTCTGCCGTAAACTGATCGAACTTGATCGTCTCGCCACGCCGTGGCACATGACCCAGCGACCCGGTCACGAGCCCCCCCATGGTGTCGTACTCCAACGGGTCAAGATTCAAACCGTAGAGTTGGTTAAAACTTTCGACCGGGAGCATAGCCTTGATCACGCAGAAACCGGAACCCCGGCGCAGCACCATACCTGTAGCGCCATCGAGATCGTGCTCATCCTCAATGTTGCCAACAATCTGTTCAAGGACGTCCTCAATAGTAACCAGGCCCACAACGCTACCGTATTCATTAACCACGATCGCCATATGATTGCGGCTGTCGCGAAACTCCTGAAGGAGTACATTGAGCCGTTTGCTCTCGGGGATAAACACCGCGGGGCGTAGGACCGTCGCCCAGGGAAGTCCGTTACCCCCGCTTTGCTGCTGGCGATGCAGTAAATCCTTGGCCAACAGGATACCCACCACACCGTCCTTGTCGCCGTCCGTTACCGGAAAGCGCGAGTGTGCAGCCTCGGTGATCGCCGGCAGTACTTCTTCGAGGGTCTGGTTAACATCAACCGTCACCATTTGGCCGCGGGAAACCATCACCTGCTCAACCTGGAGATCGGACACCTCGATCACTCGACGCATCATCTGCAGGGTATCGTCATCGACCAGGTCAGCACGCCGCGCGACATTCAGGGTGGAAAAAAGATGCTCGCGGGTCTGCGGAATGCCACGCAACAGATAGCGCAGATCCTGCCACCAGCCGGGGCGTGAAAATACGCTACGTTTTTTTTCGTTCTGCACGACAGTATCAGACCGTCTGGTAGGGATTCTTAATCCCGAGGGTGGCGAGCACATCCGTCTCCAGTTGTTCCATCACTGCTGCCTGGGAATCGCTTTGATGATCATGGCCGTGCAGATGCAACACCCCATGCACCACCAGATGGGCAAAGTGGTCCTCAACTTTTTTTCCCTGACTCAGCGCCTCACGTTCGACCACAGACGGGCAGACGACAATGTCGCCGAGCGGATGCTCCGCCGCCGGGAGACCGGGCAACGCCTCAACAGGAAAGGAGAGCACATTGGTTGACCCCGGGCGGGCACGAAAACGTGTGTTGAGTTCTATCATTTCAGTCTCGTCAACCATGCGCACCGTTAGACTGGCGCCCGCATCCTGAAACACAGCCAGTGCTGCAGCCGCCCAGTTGCGGACCTGCTCAACGGTTGGTTCATCACCGTGGCCACTTGCCAGCTGTACCTCTATCGCGGGTTCCACTCAGGCTGACTGACCCTCCTTTTCATAGGCCTCGATCACGCGTTGCACCAGCGGGTGGCGAACCACATCCTGGGGTGTAAAGCGGGTTACGCTGAGACCCTTGACGGACGACAGCAACTCCACGGCGTGGACCAGGCCCGAACGGGTGTCGCGCGGAAGGTCGACCTGTGAAGGGTCGCCGGTAATCACGGCCTGGGAACCAAAGCCTAGGCGGGTAAGAAACATCTTCATCTGTGACTCGGTTGTGTTTTGCGCCTCATCTAAAATGACAAAGGCATGACTCAGCGTTCGACCACGCATGTAAGCGAGTGGTGCCAGTTCAATGACATGGCGCTCCATCAGGCGGCCCACCCGCTCAAAGCCCAGCATCTCGTAAAGCGCGTCATACAACGGCCGAAGAAAGGGGTCGACTTTCTGCCCGATGTCACCCGGCAAAAATCCCAAGCGCTCTCCTGCTTCAACCGCCGGACGAACCAGTACGATTCGATCGACCGTTTCCTCGGCAAGCGCCTGTACCGCACAAGCGACTGCCAGATAGGTCTTGCCGGTGCCGGCGGGTCCAATACCGAAGTTGATATCGTGCCGCAAAATGTTTCCGAGATAGCGCTTTTGGTTAGTGCTCTTGCCCCGGATCATGGCCTTACGAACCCGGATGACCACATCATCGGGTCCGTCTTGATCGTTGAGGCCTTTTCTTGGAATCTGGCTGATCGCAACCTGGATTTGGTCGGGGCTCAGCGATGCGCCATTGCCGCTGTCCGCATAGAGCGCACAGAGCACGTCCTGCGCATTGCGGACATCCTGATCCTGACCATCAACACAAAAGAGATGCCCACGATGGGAGATGCGCACACCAAACCCCTCCTCTACCTGCTTGAGGTGAGCGTTGTGCTCTCCACACAGGTCGGCCAGGCGCTGATTGTCCTCGGGATCGAGAAGGAAGGTGACGGGTTGGGTGGGGTTGTTCAATCCAGTACTGATGCTCCACGCGAAGCAGGTGTCATCATAGCAGAAGTTGGAGGCATAGCCCCAAGCACTTCGGCCCTTAAGGAATTGGGTAATGCTTCCGTAATACGAACATCACGAAAATCGCCAATTGAGACCTCACCAGCAGCGAAATTGACCACACGGTTGTTTTCGGTGCGTCCACTCAAGTGCCCGGCATTTTTACGCGAAACGCCGTCTACCAAGATGCGCTGAGTGGTGCCCACCATCCCCGCACTGATGGCGCCGGCCTGTTTGTCGATCATTGCCTGCAACCGCGAAAGCCGGTCCCGTTTTTCTTCCATCGGGACATCATCCGCAAGCACGGCGGCGGGTGTGCCCGGCCGGGCGCTGTAGATAAAGCTGAACGAATGATCAAAGCCTACCCGCTCGATCAAGTCCAGGGTCGCGTTGAAATCATCGGACGACTCTCCGGGAAACCCGACGATGAAATCGGAAGACAGACTGATATCGGGCCGCGCCTTGCGCAGGCCTGCGATGATGGCTTCGTAATCCGCTACCTGGTACCGCCGCTTCATCGCTGACAGGATGCGGTCCGAACCGCTCTGCACCGGCAGGTGCAGGTGACTCACAAGTTCCGGTACCTGGCGATACGCATCAATCAACGCGGTGGTGAAATCCACCGGGTGTGACGTCGTATAACGAAGCCGGTCGATGCCCTCAACCGCAGCGGCGTACGCCAGCAGCTCGGCAAAGTCGATGGTGCCGCCGCCGTGACGGGCACCGGCATACGCATTCACATTTTGGCCGAGCAAGGTGATTTCACGCACACCCTGTTCGGCAAGTTCGACGATCTCGGTGATGACTTCGTCAAACGGGCGACTGAACTCCTCACCACGCGTGTAGGGCACGACACAGAAAGTGCAGTACTTACTGCAGCCTTCCATCACCGAAACATAGGCCCGCGGCCCCTCGCTGCGCGGCGGGGCGAGCGCATCAAACTTTTCAATCTCCGGAAAACTGATGTCAATGCGCGGACGCCGCTCACGCTGCAGCGCTTCGATCATGGCAGGAAGCCGATGATAGGTCTGGGGTCCAAAGACAAGATCAACATAGGGTGCCCGGCGCAAGATCAGATCACCCTCCTGGCTTGCGACGCATCCGCCCACGCCGATCACCAGATCAGGTCGCTGCTCCTTCCATTTTCGCCACCGGCCCAATTGGGAAAAAACTTTCTCCTGAGCCTTTTCCCGGACTGAACAAGTGTTCAGCAACAGCATGTCCGCCTGCTCGGCCTCATCCGTGAGTACCATGTTGTGTGACGCTGCCATAAGGTCGGCAATACGAGTCGAATCGTATTCGTTCATCTGACAACCGAAGGTCTTTATGTAGAGTTTGCGTGTCATAACCACTTCGAGGGAAGTTTTCAGCGCCCGTCTCAGGGGCCCACGACCAATTTAACCACCAGCGGGCGGTCTTGTGGGAAGAAGCCGCGCCTCATCCACAAGACGGATCTGCCCTTTGGCAAGGGTCTCACGCTGTTGCTCAAAGTGTGCACGGACCGCCTGTGGAATCGGCACAGGCCTGCCGGTGACACGGTCAATAAACACGTGGACAAAAAACCCACTGGCACTCGACGTATCGTCATCGGGCACAAAGACAGCAGTTTCATAGCGCACGCTGCTGTTGCCTAGATGTGCGATCCGGACGCCGATATCTACATGGCCGGACACCGCCACCGGCTTCAAAAAAGAACACCCATTTTCGGCGGCGAGTGGAATGACGGGGTCGGCCTGCCAATCAAGGTCCGTCTCACGCAGCAGTGTCAGGATCGCCGTTTCAAAGTAGCGGTAGTACTCTACATTGTTGACGTGCCCGAGCATGTCATAATCACTCCAGCGTGTAACAAGGCGCACGTGCAGTGCGTAGTCTTGACGCCTTGAGGGGCTGGACCCCTGAGTCTGCTCCTTCATGCCTTCCATCAACAGGATTCGCTCCCATGCCAAGTCCGGTTGGACATGTCTTGTTTGCCTTCGCGATATCCGGAGTTCCAAAACCTCGCGAGGTGTTTACGCAATGGTGGCCAGTACTGGTGCTCTTCGCCGCCATCGCACCCGACCTCGATTTTCTGCCCGGGATGTTGATCGGCGATCCGAACCGCTTTCACCATGGCCCAACCCACTCGATCGCCGCCGCCGGTGTTTGTACCATAGTGCTCGCGCTGATCTTCCGGAGTCTGTCGAAGGTGCAGATCTTTGTCCTCTTTGCGGTATACCTGGGTCATGTGCTGGCTGACACCCTGGCGGCAGACTTGGGCGCCCCGTATGGCGTGCTGCTGTTGTGGCCTTTCGATGATCATTACTATATCGCGCCGGTAACCGTGTTTAGCAATTTCAGTCACGGTGCTCAAGGCGCAGGTCTTGCCGGCGTAATCCGGGACATTGTTTCCTTGCACAACCTGTGGGCCGTGGTTATCGAGCTGGCGATATTGGGTCCGTTGTTATGGGTGACAGAGCGTTGCCGGCGACGAAAGCCTTCCTGATTCCTTGGCGCAACATAGGGAAGTTCAGTCCCAACGGTCGTCTCTCACCCACACGACGCCGTCTTCTATACGAACCGGGAATACGTGCAGACCTTCGTAGGCGGGGGGAGACAGCACCTCTCCGGTCCGAAGGCAAAAACGGGCGCCGTGCCGCGGGCACTCGATGGCACCATCTACAATGCAGCCGCCTGAGATGTCACTGCCGTCGTGGGTGCACAAATCTTCCAGCGCGACGATGTCGTCGCCGAGACGCGCCAGTACCAGCGCGTCGTCATCGAGCGTGGTGGCAAAAGGTGTTCCCACCTGCACCTCATCGGCGCGTGCAACACGGACCCACTCGCTCATCAGAAAATCCCGAGTTCGAGACGCGCAGCCTCACTCATGACTTCGGGGCCCCAGGGCGGATCCCAGACCAGTTCGATAGCAACATCAAAGACCCCATCGACCCCGCGCGCCGCCATCTCCACCTCGCCCGGTAGCGATTCTGCCACGGGGCACATCGGTGAAGTCAGGGTCATGTCGATCGCGACCTTCCCTTCTTCGGTAATATCGATCCGGTAGATCAGACCGAGGTCATAGATATTGAGCGGGATTTCAGGATCATAGACCCCTCGTACCCCGGCCACCACGCGCTCGAGCAGGGTCTCGTCGGGGGCGACCGAGGCAAGCCGGACGGAGGGCGGATGGTCCGTGGCACTGGAGGTCTCAGACTCACCCGCCACATCGACAGGATCCATCGGCTCAGTTTCAGTTGTTTCGGATTCGGTGCTGCTCATATGACGGTTATATTCAATTTATCTGTTTGAAGGATACGATACGCTAGGCAGCAGCCCCCGGCGGCACAGCCGGAGACAACTGACCTGAGACCTGCGATGCAAGATAACTCTGCAGCGCCGAGGGCGTTACGGTCTCGAGAACCTCGGCGGCGAAGGCCTGGGTCAGCATACGTCGCGCTGTCTCCCGATTAATGCCACGCGAAACCAGATAGAAAAGGGCGGACTCATCCATCTGCCCCACGGTTGCGCCGTGAGCACATTTCACATCATCCGCATAGATTTCCAGTTGGGGTTTGGTGTCAATTTGTGCATCCGCAGAGAGCAGCAGGTTCTGGTTGCTTTGCTCAGAATCGGTTTTCTGAGCGTGCGGCTGCACTACGATCCGGCCATGAAAAACCGCGTGACCCCGATCACCGAGCACACCTTTGTAGCACTCACGACTGGTACATTCGGGTGCGTTATGCGAAATGTGGGTGTGGTTATCGACATGACAGCGGCCAAAGGCAAGGTAGGCCCCGTCGAGGTTTGCGTGAGCCTGCGGCGCATCAAGGTTGACCCGGGCATCGTTGCGAACCCATGCCTTTCCCACGGTAACCGTGGTCGCTTTAAGTTTGGCGGACTGGGCCAGGCGAGCGAACAGCCCACCCACATGGAAGGTACGCTCGGCCTGATCCTGCACACAGCAGTAGTTTAATGTCGTGTTCTTGGCGAGGATGATCTCGGTGAGCGAATTGCTGAGAGTCCGCTCTGCACCAAAAGAGATATGACGCTCGATGATACTCGCGTGGCTGCCCTCGCCGAGGATGACAAGATTGCGCGGCAGGCTCAGGAAACCCTCGCCACTGCAACCGGAAACGAAGAGCAGTTCAATGGGCTTTTCCAGTTGGACGCCCGCTGCGACCTCCACCAGAGCGCCGTCACCCACGAATGCCGAATTCATCGCGGCAAACCCGTGCGGCATCTCGCCCATAGCAGATCCTAGCCGGTCGACAATGGAGTCCGGATCCCGCGTCAGTGCTTCAGCAAGGCCCGCAACCTGAACACCTTCCGGCAGGCCGTTGGTTTTTGAACGGTGCGCCAGGTAAAAGCCATCGGCGAAAACAAGTTGCCAGGCATCCAGATTCTCAATGGCTAATCCGGCGATAAAGTCGTCCGAACAATCAACGCCCGATACTGCCGGGCTAAACCGGGATCGGGTAATGGGCTTGATGGAAGTGTATTTCCAGTCTTCATCGCGCTGGGACGGCAAACCACGCTCGCCGAGAATTTCCAGCGCTTCCGAACGGCTGCGATCTAGCGCTGCGACACCGGCTGCTGGCAGTTCACCAGCGCGCGCCTGTTGCGCTTCCACGTAGGACACGGCATGGCTTTCCATAGCACTCATGCGGTAGCCGCGTCGGCAGCGGTTTCGATCCAGCCGTAACCGCGCTCTTCGAGATCCAATGCCAACTGCTTGTCACCGGAACGCAAGATTTTACCGCCCGCCAGGACATGCACCTTATCAGGAACGATGTAGTCAAGCAGTCGCTGATAGTGCGTGACCAGAATGATGGAGCGATCGTCTGATCGCAACGCGTTGACACCACCCGCGACGGTTTTCAGCGCATCGATATCAAGACCCGAATCTGTTTCATCGAGGACTGCGAGGCTGGGCTCCAGCATCGCCATCTGGAAGATTTCGTTGCGCTTTTTTTCCCCGCCTGAGAAACCCTCGTTGACCGAACGGTAGAGAAATTCCTCCTTCATCTCGACCAATTTGAGCTTTTCGCGAACTAGTTTAAGAAAATCGAGTGCGTCGAGTTGCGGCTCACCACGATGACGGCGTGCAGCGTTCAGCCCTTCCTTCAGCAGCGCAATGTTCGCGACACCTGGAATCTCCACCGGGTACTGGAAAGCCAGGAACACCCCCTCGCGCGCACGATCCTCAGGCGCCATCGACAACAGGTCATTTCCCATGAACGTAACAGACCCATTGGTGACCTCATAGCCGTCACGCCCCGCGATGACATTGGCCAGCGTGCTCTTGCCCGAGCCGTTCGGCCCCATGATGGCATGTACTTCTCCCGGACCCACCTCCAGGTTGAGGCCATTCAGAATAGCCTTTCCATCAACCGTCACTTTCAGATCGCTTATTTTTAGCATGTTGTTATTGAAACTCCGTACTTCAAACCCAATCCAGCCGGGCGGTCAGTCCCGCCCAGAAAATCATCCCACCGCACCCTCGAGACTGATGCCCAGCAGTTTTTGCGCCTCCACGGCGAACTCCATCGGCAACTCGCGGAAGACCTCTTTACAGAACCCGTTCACGATTATCGAAACTGCATCTTCCTCGGAGAGTCCGCGCTGGCGACAATAAAACAACTGATCCTCACCGATCTTGGAGGTAGTTGCTTCGTGCTCGATCGTGGCCGTGGGATTTTTTACCTCGACATACGGGAATGTATGTGCACCGCACCGATCTCCCATCAAAAGAGAATCACACTGTGAGTAGTTGCGCGCCTGCTTTGCACCTTTTAAGACCTTGACCAAACCCCGGTAAGCGTTCTGCCCGCGACCGGCCGAGATGCCCTTGGAAATGATCGTACTGGAGGTATGCTCTCCGATATGGACCATCTTGGTCCCAGTATCCGCCTGCTGGCAGTTATTGGTCAGCGCAACGGAATAGAATTCGCCGATCGAATGATTACCCTCCAGCAGCACACTTGGATACTTCCAGGTAATGGCCGAACCCGTCTCAACCTGGGTCCATGAAATCTTGGCGTTGTCGCCCCGGCAGGCGCCGCGCTTGGTCACGAAGTTGTAGATGCCGCCTCGGCCCTCTTCGTCACCGGGATACCAGTTCTGCACCGTGGAGTACTTGATCTCGGCATCCTTCATTGCTACGAGTTCCACCACGGCCGCGTGAAGCTGGTTTTCGTCGCGCATCGGTGCCGTGCAGCCCTCGAGATAACTCACGTAACTGCCCTCATCAGCGATGATGAGGGTCCGCTCGAACTGCCCGGTATTCAGAGCATTAATCCGGAAATAGGTTGACAGCTCCATCGGGCAACGCACCCCCTTGGGCACGTAGACAAACGATCCTTCGGTAAACACAGCCGAATTCAATGCCGAATAGAAGTTATCGCTCGGTGGCACCACCGAACCCAGATACTGCCGGACGAGCTCCGGATGATTCGCCATGGCCTCGGACAGCGGGCAAAAGATCACACCGACTTCGGCGAGTTTGTCCTTGAAGGTAGTCGCCACCGACACGCTATCGAATACCGCATCGACCGCGACGCCGGCCAGCGCCTTTTGCTCTTCCAGCGGAATCCCCAACTTTTCGTAAGTTTCCAAAAGCTTGGGATCCACTTCGTCCAGGCTTTGTGGTCTGTCCTCGTCGCGCTTCGGCGCCGAGTAATAACTGATCGCCTGAAAATCGATGGGGTCGTAATGAACGTGTGCCCATTCAGGACACTCCATGGCCTGCCAACGGTGAAACGCCTCCAGCCGCCACTGCAGGATAAAGTCCGGTTCCGATTTTTTGCCAGACAAAAAGCGGATCACGCTTTCGTCGAGACCAGGTGGCAACGTCTCCGCCTCAATGTCGGTGACGAACCCTTCCTTATATTCACGCCCGACCAGTTCGCCGAGTTCTTCAACAGCTGTATTCACTTACCTTGCCTCAGATTGAAGGATCAGAAGGGGATGGCTTACTTCAGGCTACCAATAACAGCATCGGCTTCCACAACGACGGTTTTCAGGCGTCCCGTCCGCAGGCCCTCGCGGACCGCTTCCTGACGTTCCGCCACTGCAATCACTTCCGGCCGGTGGACCAGTTCACCCAGGGTGATGCCGTTCAGGAATTCGAAAATCTTATCGCTGAGCTCCATCCATAACTCGTGCGTAAGGCATTTCTCACCATCGAGGCAGTCAGAGTTACCGCCACAACGGGTCATGTCGGCTTTTTCATCCACCGCGGAAATCACCTCGGCGATCGAAATCGCGTCCATTTTTCGGGCCAGCCGATAACCTCCGCCGGGACCACGCGTGCCTTGAACCAACCCGGACTTTCGCAACTTGGCAAATAATTGTTCCAGATAGGAAAGTGAAATCTCTTGATTTACCGCAATATCCTGTAACGTGACCGGTCGTTTCCCCTCCTGCAGGGCAAGATCCAACATGGCAGTCACCGCATATCGGCCTTTCGTCGTCAACCTCATCTTTGTTTACTCCTTTAAAACTGTAGACTCATTATCAGTCTCGGAAAAAGCGAGCTTTGATCGTTCTATTAATTACCAAGCGTAATTATAGGTAATTAGCTGTGAAAACCAAGTAAAAATCTCAGGTTTTAGCCATCGCAGATTCTGATCCAGCCGTTTTCCCGGCAGCGGACCCAATTCCATCAACGCGGATCTCGCGGGCGCCATAGTGATACCGCGAGAACAATCCCGCCACTCACGGTAAATCCCGTAACCAGAAGATCGGCAGTCGCGCCAAGCTCCCAAAATCGGGAGAGCAGTGTAACGGCGATTGCCCCGAGCAACAGCGCCGCCCCTGCTGCCAGGCCATTTCGCTGGCGGGCGCAGGTGTTGAGTGCACGCTCCAGAGACTTTTTTTCCGCATCATCGCCGGTGCGAATGTAAAGCTCACCGTCACGCTGTCGACGCAACAACTCATGCATCAGTCCCGGCAACTCGGGCAACAAAGGCAGAACCGCCGGCAGCTCGCGTCGCAGCGTCTTGATAAAAGCTTTGGGTCCGATCTGTTCACGCATCCACTGCTCAAGATACGGCTTGGCGGTCTCCCACAGATCCAGCTGTGGGTACAGCTGCCTACCAAGGCCCTCGATGTTGAGAAGCGTTTTCTGCAGAAGTATCAACTGGGGCTGAACAGGCATATCAAAACGGCGCGCCACTTGAAACAGTCGGAGCACCAGATGGCCAAAAGAGATCTCACTGATTGGCCGGGCAAATATCGGCTCACAGACGGTACGCACCGCGGCTTCAAATTCATCCACTCGAGTGGATGCAGGCACCCAACCCGCACGCAGGTGAGCCATGGCGACCGCCCGATAGTCCCGGTTGAAAAAGGCCAACAGATTCTCGGCGAGATACTGCTTATCTGTCTCGCCTAGGGTGCCCATGATTCCAAAATCTACCGCCCGATACTGCCCCGCTTGGCTCACAAAGATGTTGCCGGGATGCATATCAGCATGAAAGAAGCCGTCACGAAAAGCTTGGGTAAAGAAAATCTCCACGCCATTATGGGCAAGTTTGCGAAGATCAACTCCCGCCTTCTTGATCGCCTCAATATCGCGAATCGGAATACCGTCGATACGCTCCATCACCAGCACTTCGCGCCGGCTGTGCTCCCAGTAAACCCGGGGCACATAAATCATTTCGGAATCTGGGAAGTTGCTGCGCAACTGGCTGGCGTTAGCCCCTTCACGCATCATGTCCAGTTCATCATGGACGGTTTTGTCGTAATCAGCGACAACCTCAAGCGGTCGCAAGCGTCTGGCATCCGGCCAGTGCCGATCTGCCAGCCGTGCTAACTGATAGAGCAATCCCAAATCCTGATCAATCACCGCGTCAATCCCGGGTCGCACCACCTTGACGACGACTTCAGTGCCGTCTTTCAGGCTCGCCCCATGAACCTGTGCGACGGACGCCGAAGCCAGCGGTTCGAGATCGAAAGTGGCGAAGTGTTCTGAGAGTGGTGTACCCAGAGATTGCTCGACAACCGCCTTCGCAGAAACCCCCGGAAACGGCGGCACGTCATCCTGGAGTCGAGTGAGCTGCACCGCGATGTCCGGGGGAATCAGGTCTGGACGGGTCGACAGGGCCTGTCCGAACTTGACAAAGACTGGCCCGAGCTCCTCCAACGCTTCGCGCAGACGCTGGCCCCGCTCAGTGGAGCGGTCACAGAACCAGAAACTAGGCAGAAGCCAGAGGACAAACCGATACGGGCGTAAGAGATGCAGCCGAAAAACAAACTCATCCAGCCCATGGCTTACCAGAACATGGACAATGCGCAGCAGACGCCAGGAACTGATTCGGCCCATAGCGTTTTATCTGGGCGCAACAGCGGTCCGTAGCCGCTCGATCCGCTGCTGAAGACGCGCCATATCGTCACGCAGCGTTTCTACATTATCAATAAAACGCTCTGCACGGGGCCTGCTTGCAAGCAGGCGTGTCTCCTCAACCAGTGTTTCAGCAATCCCGGCCGCACCCGAATCCGCTACGCCTTCCGACCAACGGTTCAGGGCCCGCACGCCATTCGCGGCCTTGCGAGCCAACGTGTCGCCCAGTACCTGTGCAAGCGCTTCCTCGGCATCGAAATCGAGCGCCGAGAACAAGGCTTTGATGTCAAGCATCGACTGGGCATCGCCTTCGATACGCACTGAACCATCTCGAAAAAGTTCAGGATCAGCGCCCGACCGGCAAAGCTCGATGAGGCCACCTGGCGTACCCGAGACCGTAACATCCGGCGCTGGGTCGGGCTTATCAATTATGCGAACAGCACCACACGCTACCGTGGCGTAACCGGTCGCCTTCACACCCCGAATCGAGACAGCAACAACCCGGCCCTCGAGGTTATGCAAATGCGTATCGGCGCCCGAATCACGGATGACCCGGTTCAAGACCGCTTCTAAACGAGAGCTGATGGCATTCACAGGATAATGCTCAGTATCGAAAACCTGTATGCACGGCGACGATGCCACCGCTGAGGTTGTGGTATTCCACATCCTCAAGGCCCGCGTCTACCATCATCTCGCTCAGCGTATCCTGGTTAGGGTGGCGTCTGATGGACTCCACCAGGTATCGGTAACTGGGTTCATCGCCTGTAACCATCTGGCCCAGCGGCGGAATCACCGAGAAGGAGAAGAGATCGTAGACACGGGACAACAGATCTGATGTCGGATGCGAAAACTCGAGGATCAACACGCGCCCGCCCGGCTTAAGCATGCTTGTCATCGATGTCAGTGCCTTGGGAATACGGGTCACGTTGCGAAGGCCGAAAGCAATGCTCACACAGTCAAACCGATGCGGTGCGAAAGGCAACGTTTCGGCATCGGCGAGTAACAAATCGATATTGGGGCCGATACCTTGGTCGAGCAACCGTGCACGACCACACTCCAGCATGCTCTGATTGATGTCCGTCATCACGACTCGGCCCGATGCCCCCACGTACTTTGCAAACCGTCTTGTCATATCGCCGCTGCCGGCGGCCACATCAAGAACATGATGCCCCGCACGCACGCCGCTTCGAGCCACAGCAAAATCTTTCCACAGACGGTGGCTCCCGAGAGACATCAGGTCGTTCATCAGATCGTAACGACCTGCGACTGAGGTGAAGACCTCACCGACCTTGTCTGCCTTCTGCGCTGACGCTACCTCACGGAAACCGAAATGTGTCGACCCCTCGTTCATCGAACGGCTGTTTCAATGTGGAGGGTGGAGGAACTCATGCCGTTGGCTGACGCTCGTAACCCGCTTTTTCCAGTTCTTCCAAATAGGTCTGCCAGTAGGCTTCCTGCTGGGATCCGAGTTCGTAGAGCGTTTCCCAAGAGTAAATACCCGAATCGTGTCCGTCGTCGAAGATGAGTTTCACCGCATAAGCCCCGACCGACTCAACCGCTGAAATATTGACATTCTCTTTGCCAATCTGCAGCACCTCCTGCCCTGGGCCGTGACCCCGAACTTCGGCAGAAGGGGAAAAGACTCTCAGGTATTCGCAGGAGAGATTAAAGATACGGTCGTCATCGAATGCGACTTCCAGCATGCGGGACTGCTGGTGCAGCACGATTTTGGTGGGGCGGGGTTTAGCTGTCATGATGAAACGCTGGTTTGAATGTTAATTGACAGGCCAGAGGAAAATTCACAGGCGAAAACACCCGGGGAAACTAATCCTCGTGCAGCACAGTCGCGACTTCTTCAGCGAAGTAAGTCAATATTGCATCAGCGCCGGCACGCTTGAATGCTAGCAACGATTCCATCACCACAGCGTCGCGGTCCAGCCAGCCATTATTGGCAGCGGCACACAGCATCGCATATTCCCCGCTGACCTGATAAACAAAAGTGGGCACACCAAACTCCTGCTTCACCCGAAGCACAATATCGAGATAGGGCATTCCCGGTTTGACCATCACCATATCGGCGCCTTCGGTAAGATCGAGCTCGATCTCCCGCAACGCCTCATCACTGTTCCCCGGATCCATCTGGTAGGTGTACTTACTTCCCCCGCCGAGGTTCCCCGCTGACCCCACTGCATCCCGAAACGGGCTGTAAAAAGAAGAGGCATATTTCGCGGAATACGCCAAGATTCGGGTATTGACCAGACCTTCGGTCTCCAGCGCCTCACGGATGGCGCCAATTCGCCCGTCCATCATGTCTGACGGAGCCACCACCTGGGCACCGGCACGGGCATGACATAAGGCCTGTTGGACCAGCGTCTCCACAGTAGCGTCATTGGTCACGTAACCTGCGTCATCGAGCAGGCCATCCTGGCCGTGACTGGTATAGGGGTCTAGGGCAACATCAGTAATGATGCCCATGTCAGGCACTGCCTCACGAAGCGCGCTCACTACTGTTGGAACAAGTCCATCGGGATTGAATGCTTCGTTGGCGTCAGGCGTCTTGCCGCTGGTCTCCACAACTGGGAACAGCGCCAGGGCACGGATGCCCAGAGCATCCAGTCTTTTGGCCCGTTGAAGCAGAAGATCCAGGCTGACTCTTTCCACGCCAGGCATGGAAGGTATGGATTCACGGACCGACGACCCCTCGCAGACAAAGACCGGCTGAATCAGATCATCGACGCTGAGCGTGCTTTCCCGAACCAACGCGCGGCTGAAAGCGTCTTTGCGAAGACGACGCATCCGTGCGAGAGGATAAATACCCATCGGGCTACCTGGCCTGTATCAGCGTCGGGCGCGGGCTTTTTTGGAAGCCCCTTTCTTGGTGACCTTCTTCTTCACCGGTGTTTTCTTGGCGACCTTCTTGGAAGACACTTTTTTAGAGGCCCCTTTTTTGGTGACCTTCTTCGTTGCTTTCTTGGTGACCGTCTTCTTAGAAGACACTTTTTTAGAGGCCCCTTTCTTGGTGACCTTCTTGGCGACCTGCTTGGAGACTTTCTTCTTCACCGGTGTTTTCTTGGTGACCTTCTTAGCGACTCTCTTCTCTACCTTCTTGGCGGCATCCTTTTTCACCGATGCTTTCTTGGCAGCTTTCTTCTTCGCGGCATTTTTCTTAGCGGGAACTTTGTCGGACTCGCCGCTCGTCGACTTGGACACGTCGGTACGCCCAGTGGGTGGGCGCAACTGGGTCTGCGACTCCTGCATTACCACGACTTTTTTATCCAGCGGTCGAATCTCGGTATCTACGACTTCGCAGATAGCCGCAAAGATGCCGGCAACGTCGCCGGAGGCCGGGATGGTGCGCAGTTTGTGCTGCGCCCGGTAATAGGAAATCAGCGGTACCGTATCTCGCTCATAGGCTTCGAGCCGGGCGCGGAGGGCTTTTTCATTATCGTCGGGCCGGTGTTCGAGTTTTTTGCTTCCACACTGATCACAGACGCCTTTCTTGGCTGGCGGCGAGAAGAAACGGTTGAAAATTACCCCGCACTTGCTGCAGGTCAGACGACCCGTTATACGTTTGACCACCGCATCATGGTCCAACGCAAAATGCAGCACCAGCTGCAAAGAGCGACTCATCCATCCGAGGCGGGTATCGAGTTCCTGCGCCTGGGGGATGCTGCGGGGAAATCCGTCGAGCACAAATCCACGACGACTTTCAGCACTCCGCACGCGGTCGGTGACCGCATCAATTACAATGTCGTCCGATACCAACTCGCCGGCGGCCATTACCGCTGCGACCTTCTTGCCGATTTCGGTCTTATCGGCTACCGCGGTCCTAAGAATATCTCCAGTGGAGATCTGTGGAACACGATACTTCTCGGCCATCAACTTGGCCTGAGTACCTTTTCCCGAACCGGGAAACCCGAGCAAAACAATCCTCATACTGCCCTCTCTGCAAACGTAGCGGGTGCCTCGTCGGACAACCCATTTGACCCCCTGGGAACCCCTCTTCAACTTCCGTTTGACGCTGCAAACGGTCGAAAATGGGGGCGTACACTATAGTGACCTTTTGGCCAGTGTCAATGGACCGCTGTCAGATAAGGCGCACTTTGGGCTGGAACAAGGACAATCCCTAGGTGGGTAGCGGGCGCCAAGGATAGAATATTTGGCCCGGATCGCAGCGGGCCGCCTCGGGCGCCCGGCAATGTCCGAAGGACAACACACGTTCTGCATTTCGCAACCGAAGAGACATATATGGGAAAGACGAAAAATGCCTTTTACGCACAGTCGGGTGGGGTCACCGCTGTCATCAACGCCAGTGCCTGTGGCGTCATCGAAACCGCCCGGCAACATCGCCAGCGTATTGGAAAAGTATTTGCGGGCCGACACGGCATTATCGGGGCGCTCACCGAGGATCTCATTGATACCAGCAAGGAGAGCGCGAGTGCTGTCGCGGCACTTAAGACAACGCCGTCGGGCGCATTTGGTTCATGCCGCTACAAACTGAAGAGCCTTGAGGAAAACCGTGCGCAATACCAGAGACTGATTGACGTCTTCAAGGCTCATAACATCGGTTATTTTTTCTATAACGGCGGCGGCGATTCGGCAGATACCTGTCTTAAGGTATCGCAACTTTCCAAGACCTCAGGTTATCCGATCCAGGCCATTCATATTCCCAAAACCGTCGACAATGATCTGCCGATTACCGACAACTGTCCGGGTTTTGGATCCGTAGCCAAGTACATCGCAGTATCCACCCGCGAGGCAAGTTTCGACGTCGCGTCTATGGCAAAAACCTCAACCAAGGTTTTCATCATAGAGGTCATGGGACGACACGCCGGATGGATCGCGGCGGCCGGGGGGATGGCAAGCGACGAAGACACCCCGATACCCATTGTGATTCTTTTTCCAGAAATCACCTTCAATCGCAAGCGGTTTATGGCCCTGGTTGATCAGAAAGTAAAACGCTTCGGATACTGCTCCGTGGTGGTTTCGGAAGGGGTGCGCAGCAGTAACGGCGGATTTCTCGCCGATCAGGGTCTGCGCGATGCCTTTGGCCATGCCCAGCTCGGCGGTGTCGCTCCGGTGGTGGCCGGGATGGTAAAAGAGGATCTTGGTCTTAAGTATCACTGGGCGGTAGCGGATTACCTCCAGCGCTCAGCGCGGCATATCGCTTCGGAATCCGATGTTGCCCATGCTTATGCGGTCGGCGCTGCTGCCGTAAAAATGGCTCTCGCTGGAAAAAATGCAGTGATGCCGGCCATCGTCCGCTTGTCCGATAAACCGTATCGGTGGAAGGTGGGTGAAGCAAGCCTTAAACGGGTAGCGAACAGAGAGAAAATGATGCCCCGTAGTTTCATCAGCGCCGACGGCTTTGGCATCACTGAACGCTGCAGGCGCTATCTGGAGCCGCTCATCCGCGGTGAGGACTATCCGCCCTACCACAAGAACGGGCTGCCCAAGTATGTCCGACTCAAGAATGTGTCGGTCAAGAAAAAACTCGCGGAATCTTTCGAAGTTTAAGTCTATACCGTCAG
>JBMUHF010000099.1:0-2066 GCA_050302555.1 Arenicellales bacterium
GCGTGGATGAATCCGCCCTCACGGGGTTTGACTACAAGCCAGCCACCAAACGTCCCTGGCCCGGTTGATTACGGGTAGAGCTCAGATCACCCGCGGGAAGGTGGCGCACTCAAGGCCCCCACCATCAACGAGATTATCCCCACGCTCATTGGGATTACATTCCCACTGCTTATCAGCATAGCGGGCATCATCACCGAACCAGTGTGTGCAGATCACGCGCCGACGCTGGCGCTTTTGCAGATTACCCGGTGCACTATGGTGCGTACGGAAGTTCAGGATCGCGCAGTCACCCGCTTTCATCGGCGCACTGGCGATCTCCAGACCGTGCGTCTCATTGTCCCAGTCCGGCGGACTCGGGTTCGTCTGGCCATGCATGCCCTTCTTGGTGAAAAAATCGATGCCCTTGAAATCCTGATCCAGTTTGTGTGAACCCAGAACAAACCGCAGCGCCGTATCTTCAGGAACATCATCTAGCGCCATCCAGACATTGCATACCTGTGTGCCGGATACTGGCCAGTATGCTTCATCATAGTGCCACGGTGTCGTGGCACTGGTGCCGGGCTCCTTGACAATCGCCATGTCGAAATAAAGCAGCAAGCTTTGACTTCGCATCACCGTTCTGGCAAGCCTTGCCGCCGGCGATTCCAAGGTGAACTTTGTAAAGGACGGCAGGCGCGGCCAGAGAAAGGTATCGAAAAAGAAAAGGCTCTTCTCTCCGGACTCCACGTGATCTTCGCGCAACTGACTCCGGCCAGCGGTCCCGATTGCGGCCGCAACTGCACGACGGCCCTGGGCTACCCAAGCCTCATCAAAAGCATTTTCCAGGCAGACCACACCATCTCGCTCGTAGGTCGCTACTGCAGTCCGGGATGGCAGACCATTTTTGTCCAGACGATACTTCCTGAGTGTTTGCATCCACTTTGCTCCCAGATTCGGCATCTTACCCCCTCTAGCGCAAAACGGTAGCGGGGGTGCTAAAAATAAACCAATACAAAACGTCGGTCAATTGGTGCCGAAGGACGTTGCGAGCGATACACTAGCATCCGACTGATTCTCCCGCACTGGTAATCGCCATGACCTCACAACACCTTTCAGACACCGACAAGATGATGCTGGAGTCCCTCTACTGGTGGGATATTCCCACGCTCTTCAGGGCCCCGCTTGAACGCGATCCTGCTAATGCCGATATTGCATTGGTCGGGGTACCCCACTCCACCGGTAACGGCACGACAGAACGAGACCAACATCTCGGTCCGCGAGCCCTGCGCCAGGTTTCAGCTATGGCGAAACGGGTTCATGTGGAGTTCAACATTGATCCCTGGGCTTCCCACCGCATCCATGACCTTGGAGATGTTCCGTTGCCCGAGGCTAACAACAACGAAGCCTGTATCGAACGGATCACGGACTTTTATCGCGACATCGATGCAGCGGGCGCACGACCGGTATCCGTCGGCGGGGATCACTCCGTCACCGGCGGCATCATTCAGGCCATTGCGGGATCCAATGCAAAACTCACCAACGGTCAGAAAGCGGTCTTTTTGCACTTTGATGCTCATACCGATGCCTACGAGCAGGTGCCGCATTTTCTGGGCGCGGTGAAATCCGCCGCACACTGGGCAAGTTACCTTGTTAGAGATGGCCTGATTGACGCCAGTCACAGCGTTCAGATCGGCATGCGTGGCAATCCGCGGACCTTAAGCTGGCTTAATCCGAGCAAAGAACTTGGCTACGAGCTCATCACCATGAAACGCTATCGTGAGATCGGCCCTGAAGAGACGATACAGATTATCAACGAGCGAATCGGTGACGCACCGCTCTACATCACCTTCGACCTTGACTGTATGGACCCCACGGTGGCGCCCGGTGTTGCCAACATCGAGGCTGGCGTTCAGGGCTTTCAGGTTGACGAGGTCATGCGGCTTTTACGCTGTGTTCGGGGCAAAAATATCATTGGCGGCGATGTGGTCTGCATCATGCCCACCAAAGACTCGCCCAACCAGATCACCGCCCACACCGCGGCGTCGGTCATGTTCGAAATGATTTCCCTGATTTCAGACAGTCTCGCC
>JBMUHF010000100.1:0-3275 GCA_050302555.1 Arenicellales bacterium
ATGACGCGGATGCGAGACCGAATTTTGATGTTGAAGTCATATGTACTGACGACAGGATTCGCAAGGCGAGAACCTGTACCACACCTATGTACGATGAGAAACGTGAGATCCCGCGTGGTCTGAAGGTTGACATTCCCGAGATGGCCTGAGAGCGCATTAACATGTATGACGTTCGCCTAACCGAAGCATTCTTTCCCCCGCAAACCGATGCGGAACTGCGTGACAATACTGTTGGTGAACTGCTTCGAGAGGTCACTGGTCGCTATCCCGAGGCGACGGCCCTGGTTGATATTGCACTGGATGGAGAAGTTGGACGGGAATGGAACTACCGGCAGTTGCTGGAAACGAGCGAAAGACTTGCCGGCGTTCTCGCCTCTCGATTTGCGCCCGGCGAAAGAGTCGTTGTATGGGCGCCGAACATTCCAGAATGGCTATTTTTGGAATACGCCTGTGCATTTTCAGGTTTGGTCCTTGTTACTGCGAACCCATCGTTTCAGGAAAAAGAACTGCGATATGTACTCGAACAATCCGGTGCAGTGGCACTGTTTCTCGTCGACAGTTTTCGCGGCAACGCTATGGCTGACATCGCACAAAGAGCTATCGAGGGTAACGGGCAGATTCGTGAAGTGGTCAATCTGGAAGATGAAACAGTTTTATTTAAGCAAAGATCGAAGTTAGCTGATCTGCCTGGTGTGAAGCCCACAGACCCTGCGCAAATTCAATACACCTCCGGAACCACAGGCTTTCCAAAAGGTGCAGTACTGTCGCACTACAACCTGGTGAACAATGCTCGCCTGTTTGCTGCAAGAAAGAAAGTTCACCAACAATCGGTATGGGCGAATTTCATGCCGATGTTTCACACAGCAGGCTGCGCCACCACTGCTTTGGGTTCCCTGCAGGCAGGATGCAAGATGCTGATGATTAAGCTTTTCGACGCCAAGATACTGGCTCGTCTGATCGAAAGCGAGGGAATCACCACATTTTTTGCCGTTCCGACTATGCTTGTAGGATTGTTAGAAGCACTGGATAGAGAAGACCGTGAAATGTCTTCAATGGAAGTCATTACCACTGGAGGCGCCCCGGTACCACCCGAACTGGTACGCCAGGTTCGGGGTCGTCTTGGATGCAGTCTGCAATCGGCTTTCGGACAGACCGAGGCCTCGCCGATGATCTGTCTCAATCACGATGACGTCACATTCGACGACATCTGCTATTCCGCCGGACAACCTCTACCACACACTAGCGTATCGATTCGTCACCCTGAAACTGGCGCAGTACTTGAGGTTGGGGAAGTTGGGGAGATTTGCGCTAAGGGGTACAACGTGATGATCGGCTATCACAACAATCCTGACGCAACACACGCAGCAATTGATGAAGACCACTGGCTACACACAGGGGACCTTGGGAAGCTCGATCAACGCGGTTTTATCCAGGTTACAGGTCGGGTTAAAGATATGATCATACGTGGCGGCGAGAATCACTTTCCCGCCGAGATCGAAAATACCTTGATGGAGTCTCCGCAAGTGGCGGAGGTCGCGGTGGTCGGTATCCCTGATGAAAAGTGGGGTGAGGTGATTGCGGCATTTATCAGAACAGTAGAAGACATGCCTTGGGACGCTGATAATCTGAAATCATTTTGTCGTTCGCACCTTTCCCCGCAAAAAACTCCGAGTATCTGGCGACACGTGGATGCTTTCCCGTTGACGGGCTCCGGAAAAATTCAGAAATTCAAAATACGGGAAAAGTATCTTTCGGGTGATTATGAATAGACAAAGCCTAGTTTTAGGAGAGACATCATGAGTGTTCGCATCGATAAAAACGAATCCGTCTGGACAGTAATACTGTCACGCCACAAGGCCCGAAATGCCATAGACCCCGAATCTGCAGAAGCCCTCTATGAAGCATTTACCGAGTTCGATCAGGAAGATTCGGCATCAGTTGCTATTTTATGGGGTGAAGGCGGGGCTTTCAGCGCCGGTTGGGACCTCAAACAGGCTGCCGCTATCGACAACGATCATTTTTTCGAAGCCCACGACATGCCCAAGGACAATTCCGAGGCTCCGCCTGCCTTACTCGGTCCAACAAGACTCGAGCTTGATAAGCCTGTGATTGCAGCAATCGCCGGTCCGGCTGTGGCTGGTGGTATGGAACTTGCGCTATGGTGCGACTTCCGTGTCATGGAAGCCTCAGCCTACTTCGGTGTCTATTGCCGACGATGGGGGATTCCGCTTATCGATGGCGGCACTGTGCGGCTTCCGCGCCTGGTCGGAGAAGGACGTGCCCGGGAAATTATCCTGACGGGTCGCCGTGTGGACGCTGAAGAATGCCTTTCGATTGGACTCTGTGAATATGTTGTCGAAGAGGGGACATGTCGTGATAAGGCGGAAGTCCTTGCTCATGAAATAGCTGCCCATCCTCAAGTTTGCGTTCGTGCCGACCGACGCTCGGTGAACAACCAGCACGGGAATTCGCTTCGTGAAGCCTTAACCTTCGAGTGGCACAACGGGCGTGATGCCTTATTTCAGGAAGGCATTCGTGGCGCAGGTCAATTCGCCAATCCATCTGGCAACAAATAAGCGGGGGCAACCCATGAATATTGGTGATATTTTTTATGAGGAAAGTGACCGCGTCGCGACCATAACGCTCAATCGCCCGGAAAAATTCAACGCGATTACCGAGCGCATGCCCGATGACCTGGCCGAGGCCGTCGCACGCGCCAATGATGACGACTCGGTGCACGTGATTATGCTGACCGGAGCCGGGCGTGGATTCTGCGGGGGTTACGACCTTAACGTATTTGCAGAAGGAAAAACCCCGGCAATACAGGATATGCCCTGGGATGCCATGATCGATTACCAGTTCATGCGTCGGTGCACTGACAGTTTCATGGCTCTGTGGCGAAGCCCCAAGCCTGTCATCGCGAAGATCAATGGCGATGCGGTGGCCGGCGGCAGTGATATTGCCCTGTGTTGTGACCTCATCATCATGAGCGAGGATGCCCGCATCGGTTATCCACCGGCAAGGGTCTGGGGGTGCCCTACCACTGCTATGTGGGTATATCGCATCGGCGCTGAGCGCGCGAAAAGGATGCTCTTCACAGGCGATCTTATCTCGGGAAAAGAGGCAGAAGAACTAGGTCTTGTCCTTCAAGCCGTACCGTCTGATCAGTTAGATGATGCAGTAACTGCGCTCATCGAGCGGATCAAGGGCGTGCCCAAGAATCAACTTGCCATGATGAAGATGATGGTCAACCAGGCTTACGACAATATGGGGCT
>JBMUHF010000101.1:0-3452 GCA_050302555.1 Arenicellales bacterium
CTCGTGATAATCCCAGCCACCGACCTCGCGAATAGAGGTCACGCCACAAAGCAACGTCCGATAGGCGGCCCGGGCGGCCGAAAGTGCGATCGCGCCCGGTTTGGCGCCTGCCCAAAGGCGGGAATGATCCGGGTTATAGGTGTCCACGCAAAGATGCACGTGTGCATCAATAAATCCCGGCAGCACATACGACGCTTCCATATCAACGGCGGCACTTTGTGGTGATCCATCAAACCCCATATCAGCGATGCGGCCGTTTTCGATAAAGAGGTGGCCCAACTTGAAGGCGCCTGCCCGGACATCGTAGATATTGGCGTTTTTAAGTAGCATCAATTTATCCTGTAGCCGTAAGGGGCTGTTGACCTCAGCGTTTAGCAGAAATGGAATCCGCGATGATGCACAGCATCTCGAACATCAGGTTGGCAACCGTCACACAGGTGATCCCTGTAGGGTCATAACAGGGAGACACCTCGCTGATATCCGCACCGACGATGTCCATGCCCTGCAGTGAACGCAGGATGACCTGCACATCTCTTGGAATCAGGCCTCCGATTTCTGGCACCCCGGTTCCTGGCAGATAGGCCGGGTCCAGACCGTCGATATCGAGCGAGATGTACACCGGGCCGCCCTTAAGCACTTCCTGAATCTGCTGGATTGCAGCGGCGCGACCCATCTCTTCATACTCATCCATTGTAATGATGCTGTACCCAACGTCATAACCATACTGGATGTCCTGGGGCGTAAAGCGGCTACCCCGCATACCTACCTGAATGGCACGCTTGGGATCAATCAATCCTTCTTCATAACCACGGCGCATGAAAGTCGCATGGTTCACTTTGTCGCCACAGATTTCGTCCAGCGTGTCTGCATGAGCGTCGAAATGCAAAATACCTACCGGCTCATCTACTGCCAGCGCCCGCAGAATCGGCAAGGGAATCGTGTGGTCACCACCACAGGCAATCGGCACGATGTTCGCGGCTTTCATCTCGATGAAAAAATTCTTGATCATATCGATCGACTTGTCTTTGCTCATCGGATTCACCGGGGCATCACCTAGATCCGCCACGTTGCAGATCTCAAAAGGCCGGATGCCGCTGGTGGGATGCACCCGCCGGATAAGTCGTGACATCTCCCTCACCCCCGCTGGGCCTTGTCGCGCCCCGGTGCGATGGTTGAGACCCAGATCAAAGGGCACTCCCACTAGTCCCACATCAACCTCTTCGATGATTTCCCGTGTGACAGTACGCATGAAGGTAGCCAGGCCCGCGAAGCGGGGCACCACAGAGGGGTCAACAGGCTGATAGTCTTCTCGGTTGGTCATGATCTTCTCCGCTGAACCCTAAAGCGGGCTCGCTGTTGTCAAATGTGTGCCGCCGTCAATCACCAGCAGCTGTCCTGTCACAGATCGTGCTTTTAATCCCAGCCAGCACACCGCGTCCGCGACGTCGGCCGGCGTCACAATAGTTTGCAGCGGTGAAACTGCCGCGACTTTTTCCTTGAACGCTGCAAGCGCTTCGTCTGAGAGCTTTCCCGAGAGCCATTTCGTATCCACAAAACCGGGACAGACAGCATTGACTCGGATCGAAGGCGCCAGATTGCGCGCCAGTGACAGTGTCATTGTATTGAGTGCGCCTTTGGATGCGGCATAAGCCATGGAAGACCCGATCCCACTCATCCCTGAATGCGATGAAACATTCACCACCGCAGCACAATCGGACTTTTCAAGATCTGGTACGGCCGCGCGGGTCATCTGGTAGCTGCCGGTCACGTTGACCGACATGATGTGCTCAAAATCAGCGGCATTGAGCGCGGCCAAATCTTTCTGATGGGCAAAACGGGTAACGCCAGCATTATTGACCAGCAGGTCCAACCGGCCAAAGGTGCTCATGGCCTTATCGAGAATCTTCTGGCAGTCCTCATTATCCGTAACGCTTCCCTGAACCGACACCGCCGAGACGCCCAGGGCCTGACACTGGGCAACTGTGTCACTCGCGCCCTCGCGACTGTGCTGGTAGTTGACAACAACTCGGCAGCCTCTTGCCGCAAGCGCCGTAGCGCACGCGGCCCCGATTCCCGATCCCGCGCCGGTAACGATAGCGACAAGGCCTTCGATATCAACCCCGATGGCGTTCATGGAACCCCTCCCTTATGGATATCGTCGCCACAATGTTCGTTGCAATTCCTCAATCTGGCCACATAATTGACTGCGTTTCTCAATCGCTGCCTGATCATATAATCCCTAGCGTACAAATCAACCTGAAAAGCACTAGTATCTACTACACAACCTCTTTCGATGAGTAGTACAGACACCAGTCCATCACCTGCTGCAGTACCTTCGGTCGGAGGCGCGCAGGATGTCTTCTATGCGGACAGCAATATTGTGCCGCTACCCGTCATCACCCGCGCCCAAGGCATATATATGTGGGATGAAGACGGCAACGAATATATCGATGCCTCCTCCGGGCCCGTGGTCAGTAATATCGGGCACGGTAATGACCGGGTCGCCGATGCCATGGCTCAACAGGCAAGGCAACTGGACTTTGCCTATTCCCGACTGGCCCAGCATGGTCCAAACATAGCTCTGACAGATCGGATTGCGACACTCGCCGGCCCGGGTTTTGAGCGAGTGGCCCTGTCGAGCGGCGGCAGCGAAGCGATGGAAATTGCAATCAAGTTTGTCCGTCAGTATGTCGTTGCAACCCGCGAGCCTAACCGACGGCATCTTCTCACCTGCCTGCCCTCCTATCATGGCGGAACGATAGCAACACTAGGCATGTCGGGAGATGATACGCTCGGCACCTTCTTCGACGGCTTTGGCATGACGAGCCATAAGGTACCGGCCCCGCTGACCTACCGCCTGCCTGAGCCCCATTCGCTGGAAAGTTATACCCAGTTCGCGCTTGAAGCGCTGGAAGAAAAGATCCGGGAACTGGGTTCGGGCAACGTACTCGCCTTCACCGTTGAGCCTGTTGGCGGGCTCGCCACCGGTTGTGTCGTCCCGCCGGAAAAATATTTTAAAGGTATCCGCGATATCTGCGCCCGTCACGGCATCTTTCTGATCTTTGATGAAGTGCTCTGCGGCACGGGCCGTGGGGGAAAGTTCCTGAGCGCGCATCATTATCCCGATGCACTACCGGACATTGTCGTCATGGCAAAAGGATTGGGCTCAGGCTACGCGCCCCTCGGTGCGACCCTGTTTCCGTCAAATCTTGTGGATAACCTGTCGGCGCTTACCGGATTTAACTTCTCCCATACCTATAACGCCAATCCGATCACCTGTGCCACGGGGCTCGCGGTACTCGATGAATACGAAAGACTCAATCTCATTGAGAACGCCGCCACGATGGGTGGCTACCTCAAGGAGCGTGTGTGGGCGCTGGCAGATGAATTTCCGATAATTGGTGATGTCCGCGGCCAGGGCCTGCTACTCGGCATCGAAATGGTGGCAGATC
>JBMUHF010000102.1:0-15108 GCA_050302555.1 Arenicellales bacterium
GCATCGCCTGAACATGTTATTAGCGATTCTCCACCGACATGCTGGCGTCAACCTGCTGGATCAGGACGTCTTCGTCAATATTGCCGGAGGGCTGCGTGTGGTCGAGACGGCAGCGGACCTTGCGGTTGCCGCGGCGTTAATTTCGAGTTTCTCTGACAGCCCTATCGACCGGAAAACAGCATTTTTTGGGGAGATGGGACTCTCCGGGGAAGTGCGGCCGGTACCAAGGGGGGAGGAACGAGCAACAGAAGCTGCAAAACTGGGGTTTGACCATGTTATTGCCCCGGCTGCAAACAAACTTGGATCAGGATCGATGGCTGCGAGCCTTACGGTGTCAGCGCTTCAGTCTGTCTCCGAGCTTTATGCGCTCATTTCAAACTTTCGAGCCGAGGTTTAACCTTTTTACGAGTTTTACGCGTTGGATGCGAATTGACGGGGGCGAGGGATGGTGCGGGCCTAGAACGTCCTAGACGTCGCGTAGAAGTTCGTTGATTCCCACCTTGGCACGTGTTTTCTCATCTACCTGTTTGACGATGACAGCGCAATAAAGGCTATGGGTGCCGTCCTTGGCGGGAATCGTACCCGAGACCACCACCGAGCCCGCAGGCACTCTTCCAAATGTTATTTCACCCGACTCGCGGTTCAATATCCGGGTACTTTGACCGATATATACCCCCATCGACAAGACCGAACCCCGTTCGATAATCACGCCTTCAACGACTTCGCTACGAGCGCCAATGAAGCAATCATCCTCGATGATCGTCGGAGAGGCCTGTAGTGGCTCGAGCACACCACCGATGCCGACGCCGCCAGAGAGGTGGACGTTTTTGCCAATTTGCGCGCAGGAACCCACGGTGGCCCAGGTGTCTACCATGGTGCCGTCATCCACATAGGCCCCGATGTTGACATAACTTGGCATCAAGACGACCCGCTCGCCGATATACACTCCGTGTCGCACCATCGCAGGAGGAACCACGCGGTAGCCTCCTGAGACAAAATCGCCGTGTGTGAAGTTATCGAACTTGCCGGGCACCTTGTCGAAATAACGCGTGTCGCCGCTGTCGATTACCCGATTGTCCTGAAGCAAGAAAGACAGTAGGACCGCTTTCTTGACCCATTGGTGAACGATCCATTCTCCGCCAACAGGTTCAGCAACCCGGAGCGTCCCGGCGTTTAGTTCGTCCATTGTTTGAGTAACGGCTTCTCGCAACCCCGGCGTATCGACTACCTTAGGATTGGATCGTTGTTCAAATGCCGATTCAATAACGTCTTGTGCTGTGCTCATAAGTGTCTCAATCTGTGGAGGACGCTAAGGGCCCCCAGAAGTCAGGGTAATGCGGTGCAAATTTGTTTTTCTACGCAGGCGCGTTGCACTGGATCGACCAGCGGCATGCCATCACGGTCGGTGATGTAGAAAATGTCTTCCGCTCGAGCGCCAAAGGTGCCTACCTTGGCGTTGACGAGGTGTATTTTGCAGGAAAGTAATGCCTTTGCAACCTGCAACAGGAGCCCAGGCCTGTCCTGTGCTACCACTTCCATCACCGTTATCCCTTCCTGTGCCTCAGGAGCAGAGAATCGGACAGTGGTCTGGATGGGAAAATGTTTCAATGCCCTGGGTAACCGGACCCGCCTTGACGGCAATTCCCAGTCGCGGGATAAAAGGTGTGAGCGGAGGCGATCCACCACACCATCGAGTTCAAATTGTCGGGTGTCCTCGTGTTTCGCCGCCAGAACCACGAAGACCATAATGACAAGATTGGAGCGCAGTCGATGTACCCGGGCCTCGACGATATTCATGCTAAGACGGTCCAATCCTGCAGTGACGCGACAGAGTAGGTCCTCGGAATCGGGGGTGCAGATAAAAAAGCGCGCCGTCCCCGAACCAGCATCGAATCGAGTGTCTACCAACGGGAAATCTGCAGCACTTTTTTCAAGTAGTAGCCGTGCATGCCATGCCAGAGACTCGGGAACATTTCGAAGAAAGTAGTCCTGGTCGAACTGCGTCCAGAGACGGCTCACCCCCTCGATCCAATCATTGCCGAGCAACTGCAGACTCTCCTGCTGAATATCTCGGATTTTGTCCTCGGCCTGGATGAGTTGACCCTTTCCCCGACGCAGCGCCCGAGAGGTGTCGTGATAAAGGTCACTAAGGAGTTTGCCTTTCCAGTCATTCCACACGTTCGGACTTGTCCCACGCATATCAGCGACAGTAAGCAGATAAAGATTATCGAGTCGCTCCTGGTCGCCGACTTGGGCCGCAAATTGATCAATCACTTCGGGATCGGAGATATCCTGGCGCTGTGCCACCCACGACATTTGAAGATGGGTTCGTACTAGCCAGGCTACAAAAGTCGCATCATAGTCACTGAGGTCGTGCGCGCGACAGAATCGCAGTGCGTCACGTTCTCCGAGTGTTGAGTGATCACCGCCTCGGCCTTTCCCGATGTCATGGAATAGGGCAGCCAGATAGAGTCGGTGCTTCTTGAACAAGCCCTTCATTAAGCGACTGCACTCTGGCAACTCGTCATCATGTTTTGAGATATCCATCCGGCGAAGATTTCTGACAACAAAGAGAAGGTGCGCATCCACGGTGTACACATGGAAGAGGTCATGCTGCATTTGCCCAACGACTTTGCCGAAGGCGGGGAGATAGGCGCCCAGCACGCCGTAAGCATCCATTTTTCGAAGGGTCTTCGTTTGGCCGCTTGGCGACTTCATAATCTCCATGAATAACGATCGACATCGGATGTCTTTGCGGAACGCTGCATCAATCAGCGTTATGTTTGTTCGAATCAGTCGGACGGTGCTGCCCCGAAAGTCCCTCACTTCGGGCATCTGTATAAACAACAAAAATGCCTCCATAAGCGCAAAAGGCTGGCGTTTGAAGACTTCCGGGTGCGAGACTTCCAGCAAACCGTCAATGGATCGAAACCGCCGGTTGATCACAGTAGTCCGCTTTTGACGAGAATGGAGGATGGCATCCTCAAAGTGCTGTAGGAGGATCTCATTAAGCACGCGAAGCTCTTTCACGGTCCGAAAGTAGCGTTTCATTAATTTTTCAACCGCAAGTTGCGCGCCATCCCGAAAACCAAACTGATGGGCAATCTCTCGCTGGTAATCAAAGAGGAGTCGGTCTTCCGGTCGGCCAGTCAGAAGATGTAGGCCGTTGCGCAGGCGCCATAAAAGTTCTCGGCCTTTGAGGAGTTCAGCAACTTCGGCGTCCGTCAGGAAGCCTTCGTCTGAGAGTTTGTTCAGGTCGGGTGTGCCGAAATAACGATGGCCAACCCATTGAATAGTTTGGATATCCCGAAGACCTCCCGGACCCTCCTTGACGTGGGGTTCAAGGTTGTAGGCTGTATCCCCATAGCGCAGGTGCCTGTTCACCTGTTCCTGGCGTTTCGCTTCAAAAAACTTCCGTGGGGGCCACATGCGCGTAGGCCCGATTTGGTGGTTGAGGCGGGAAAGTAATTCAACAGGGCCGGTCAGATGCCGAGCCTCCATCAGATTCGTTACGACAGTGATGTCTGCCCGAGCCTGGCGGACACACTCCTTGAGCGTACGCGTGCTATGACCCACTTGTAGCCCGATATCCCAGAGGAAGCGAATAAAGTGCTCGATCCGCCTGATCTCTCCATCGGAGCCGTTTTGCGCGAGCAAAATCAGGAGATCAATATCAGAGCCCGGATGCAGTTCCTGGCGCCCATACCCTCCTACTGCGACCAGTGACAACTGATTAGGTCCGGTACCATCATCAACCAGAACAACCCAAAGATGCAAAAGAAAGTCGTCGATGAACTGACTGTATGCCCGGAGGATGGAATGCGGTCGAACCTTTGCGGCGTATGCAGCGGACAGTCGTTGCCTGGCCTCCTCCAGTTGGGCTTTGCATAGACCTATGGAGGGTTTCTTTTCGGAATCGTACTTCAGTTTCAAAGAACGACCGGCCAAAACTATGCCCTCAGCTCAACGACTGGATACATCACGTTTCTCCCGTCAAAACCTCGACACCAGAGTCTGTAACCGCGAGAGTGTGTTCCCACTGTGCGCTCAGAGAGTGATCCTTAGTGACGACCGTCCACCCGTCCGATAAAAGGCGAGTATGACGTTTTCCGGCATTGATCATCGGCTCGATGGTGAACGTCATGCCCGGTACGATTTCCAGGCCCTCTCCTGCCATCCCGTAGTGCAGGACCTGGGGATCTTCATGGAAACCCCGACCGATCCCGTGTCCACAGTATTCGCGAACCACTGAGAACCCTCGCGACTCTGCGCAGGCCTGAATTCTTGAGCCGATATCCCCTAAGCGCGCCCCAGGGACGACTGCGGCGATCCCTAACTCAAGACATTCTTTTGTCGTATCGATCAGCCGCCGCGCCAAAATTGACGGCTCACCAACGGTAAACATGCGACTCGCATCGCCGTGGAAGCCGTCCTTAATCACTGTGATGTCGATATTAACTATGTCGCTGCGCTTCAGCCGTTTCTCGCCGGGTATTCCGTGACAGACCACATGGTTCACGCTGGTACAGATGGACTTCGGAAAGCCGCGGTAATTTAGTGGGGCAGGGACTGCATCCAGGGTATTCACGATGAAATCGTGACACAGGTCGTCGAGTTCTAGCGTTGTAACTCCAGGTTGGACATGAGGGCCGATCATATCCAATACCTCGCGGGTGAGTCGCCCAGCTGTACGCATGCGGGAGAGGTCGTCTCCGGTTTTAAGATGAATAGCCATAGTTACCCTAGTAGTTGTGACCAGATTCTAGACCAACCGAGGTCTGGGCCCCGTAGCCCACCGGATGTGGCTGCGACCTGGGCTCGAGTGGCACGGAAAGAGCAGCTGGAGTAAAATACCGCGCCCTAATCCTGGTGCAGTCCCTTCCATGAGCGCCCGGGTGCCCGGAAATTGAATTTCTGGGTCGGCGCTCTCGACCGCACTGAACAACAACCCAAAGGGAGTAAATTATGACTGACGTTTCTATGCGCCAGATGCTTGAGGCTGGCGTGCATTTTGGCCACCAGACCCGGTTCTGGTCCCCCAAGATGGGTCCTTACATTTTCGGGGCCCGCAATAAAATCCACATTATCAACTTGGAAAGGACTTTGCCGATGTTCCGCGAGGCCTTGAATTTCCTCGGAAGTGTAGCGGCGGATCGTCGCAAGATCTTATTTGTTGGAACCAAACGGCAGGCGGGGAAGATCGTTCGCGAAGAGGCGACTCGGTGCGATTGTCCGTACGTGGATCACCGCTGGTTGGGGGGAATGCTCACCAATTTCAAGACCGTAAAGAATTCGATTGCACGTCTGGTGGAGCTCGACGAGATGGTTTCTACCGAGGCCACCATGGGGCTAACCAAGAAAGAGACACTAATGCTCGAGCGCGAGCGGGCTAAGCTGAATCGCAGTCTGTCAGGAATCCGGGAAATGAAAGGTTTGCCGGATGCTTTGTTCGTGATTGATGTTGATCATGAGCGGATTGCGGTATCCGAGGCGCGAAAGCTTGGGATCCCGGTAGTGGGAGTCTGTGACACCAATAGTTCGCCCGAGGGTATTGATTACCTGATTCCGGGTAACGACGACGCGATCCGCGCGATCCGACTGTACCTTCAAGGTGCGGCAGATGCCATCATTGAAGCGAAGGCGGCTGCTGCGCCAGTGATACAAGGAGATGCGGACGACTACGTTGAGGTCTCCGAAGAAGCCGCGAGCGGACTGGAGAATGCTGACCTCGCGTCCGGTGTACCGGTAGAGGCTGGAGCACCCGCCGAGAAGGCGAGCCCTGTAGAGGAGGCCGCAGATGAGAGTTCGTTGACCGATACTGTTGATCCGGTCGACAAATCGGGAGTCGCAGCGATACCCGAGAATTCAGAGAACGGACAGAACGATCCCGATTCCTCGAAAGTGTCCTAAAGCCGAGCCAGATCAATCCGTCCAATATTTATCGAGGAAGCAAAATGCCAGTAACAGCCAGTGAGGTCAAAGCACTCCGGGAGCTAACCGGTGCCGGGATGATGGAGTGCAAGAAGGCCTTGACCGAAACCGATGGCGACCTCGATGATGCCATCGCGCTACTTAGGAAGAAAGGCGCTGCAAGTGCGGAAAAGAAGTCTGGGCGTATCGCGGCGGAAGGCGTCATAGCATTTGCCATCAACGATGAAGGGACCGCGGCTATTCTGGTTGAGGTGAACTGTGAAACAGACTTTGTGGCTAAAGATGACTCCTTTAAAGACTTCGTAAACCAACTTGCAAGTACTCTTCTTGAGCGCCGGCCGGATTCTGTTGAGGATGCCGCTCAATTACAGTTGGTCGGGGGCGCAACCATAGAAGTGACCCGTCAGGAGTTGATCGCAAAAATTGGCGAGAATATCTCACTGCGGCGCTTCGAGGTCATTCAAGCCGGTCCGGGAGAGTTGGCAGGTTATGTGCATGGCTCAAGAATAGGGGTGATCATCTGGATGGGGGCTTCGGCCGGGGTAGATCTTAGCCGGGACATCGCTATGCATGTGGCAGCGAGTCGGCCCCTCTGTATCGACGAGTCGGAAATGCCGGATGAACTCCTACATAAAGAGCGCGACATCTATACAGCACAGGCGGCAGAAAGTGGGAAGCCGCCGGAGATCGTCGAGAAGATGGTGACCGGTCGGATTAAAAAGTTCCTGAAGGAAAATACCCTTGTGGGGCAGCCTTTTGTTAAAAATCCGGACCAGTCAGTCGGGGAGTTGCTTTCAGGTCAACAGGCCTCCGTTGTGTCGATGTCCCGTTTCGAGGTAGGTGAAGGCCTTGAGAAACGCTCTGATGACTTTGTTGCGGAGGTTATGGCTCAGGCGCAGGGAAGTTGATCCATGGGCGAAGGCGGTGAGGGGGTGCGCAGCCGTTTTCTCGTCAAGCTCTCTGGCGAATACCTAGGCGGCGACGCCGGCACAGGCTTTTGCAATGATCGTCTGGATGCAGTCTGCCAAGAATTAAAACATGCCCATGCCGTAAGTTCCGGTCTGGCAGTGGTTGTCGGTGGAGGCAACTTTTTCCGAGGGGGTGGCGAATTGCCGTCAGTCATCAAGCGGGTCACAGGCGACCGGATTGGAATGCTGGCGACTGCGATGAATGCCCTTGCTCTGCGAGACGCTCTTAGAGCTCAAGGAATGGTGGCCAAGACTTTATGCGCCTTCCCTATAGGCGGAATACTGGAACACTACGACCCGCATATTGCTCAGGAGTGTCTCGAGCAGGGAGTAATCGTTTTGCTCGCAGGAGGTACAGGAAATCCCTTTTTCACGACGGACACGACTGCATGTCTGCGCGCGTTGGAGTTGAATGCGGACATGGTGATCAAAGCCACCCGGGTTGATGGAGTGTTCGATCGGGACCCCGAAGTTGATCCGAATGCGGTGCGATATGAACACATTAATTATGATTTCGCAATCTCTCATCAGCTAAAGGTAATGGATTCGACCGCCTTCACGTTGTGTCGCGATCACACACTGCCGGTCCGCGTCATTGATCTTGGCATCAAGGGAAATCTTGCTCAGGCGGTCAGAGGGGAGTCTGTTGGTACACTGGTTGACGTATCAGGAGGATCGTCATGATTGAAGAAATTCTAGCGGACGCAAAAATGCGGATGGGGAAAAGCGCCGAATCAGTTGCGTCAGAATTCTCCCGAATCAGAACAGGACGGGCAAGTACCGCACTACTGGATCACATCCAGGTCGACTACTACGGCAGTTCAGTTCCTGTAGCTCAGGCGGCTACGGTCAGTGTTGGCGATGCCAGGACGTTAGTCATTCAGGCTTGGGAGAAGAATATGATCCCGATTATCGAAAAATCAATAATTGAGTCCGATCTCGGGCTCAATCCCGTCACCGCCGGGGAAGTAATCCGGATCCCGTTACCGGCGTTAACCGAAGAGCGGCGCAAGGAAATGACAAAATTAGTGCGTCATGAAGGAGAGAACGGCAAGATAGCGGTTCGCAACATTCGTCGTGACGCCTTGGGGGATCTTCGGGAGATGGTCAAAGAAAAGTTAATCGGTGAGGACGACGAGAAGCGGGCAGAAGCCCAGATACAGGGACTTACTGATCATTCGGTAGCAAAGATTGATGCCCTCGTCGAAGAAAAGGAAGCCGAGGTGATGGAGGTCTGAGTTTGAAAAGCCCTTCAAATCAGGAGTCGGGACAGGGGGCTTGTGCAGATTCAGAATCCGCGCAGGAGAGCCTCCCCGAACACGTCGCGATTATTATGGATGGTAACGGGCGGTGGGCGAGAGCCCGTGGCCAAGCGCGGGTTCAAGGCCATCGGCGCGGGGTTGATGCCGCTCGCACGGCAACATCATTGTGCGGCAACGCTGGTATTCCTTATCTCACGTTATTCGCGTTCAGCAGCGAAAACTGGAAACGGCCCAAGGAAGAAGTTGGGTTTTTAACCCAGTTGCTTGCGTTCTCGCTGGAAAAGGAGCTGGACCGCCTCCATGACAACGGCGTACGACTGAATGTGATCGGAGACGTCGAGTCCTTTGGCAGTAAAGTTGAGGATGCCGTCCGTAGAGCACAGGATCGGACGTCTGGCAATGAGTCAATGACGTTAACGATCGCTTTGAATTATGGATCGCGCCGGGAACTCGCAATAGCGGCACGCCATTTGGCGGAGTCCTGTCTTGCCGGGCGAATTCGCCCCGACGAGATAGATGAAGAACACCTTAATCGCTCCCTGAGCACCTGGGGATTGCCCGATCCTGATCTTTTGATCCGGACGGGCGGAGAAGTTCGGCTTAGTAATTTTTTGCTTTGGCAGCTCGCCTACACGGAGCTTGTCTTCACAGATGCCCTATGGCCGGACTTTAATAAGGTTGTCTTCGAGAAGGCGGTTGCTGCTTTTCAGGGACGCCAACGGCGGTTCGGCCGGACCGGAGACCAGGTGGCTTCCAGGCGCAGTACTAGTTGATGTTGCGTCAACGCGTGGTTACAGCCAGCGTCCTCGCGGCGGTAGCGCTCTTGGGAATCTTTTTCCTTCCCACGACGGCCATAGCCGGCGTCTGCGCCCTGATCGGGTTCACCGCAGGGGTCGAGTGGGCAGCCTTGACGCAACAGCGGTCCAGTGGCGCCTATCGCTGGATCTACGGTTCATTCATGGCAGCCGGCGTCCTGCTGTTCTGGAAGTTTTCTGAGTTCAACCTCCTTGGTGTCGCCGCGGCAGCTCTGTTTTGGGTGATCCTTCTGAGCTGGGTGGGCAAACTGGTGATCCTGAAGCAGCCTGGTCGCATGTCACCTCATCTGACGCTGGGTGTGCTCGCCCTGGCGCCAGCGCTTGGTCTCATCCCATACCTCCATGGAATACCCGTTTACGGAACGGGCCTCTTGCTAACGGTGCTCCTGATAGTCTGGACTGGTGATATTGGGGCCTATTTTGGGGGCCGGCGCTTCGGGAAATCCTTGTTCGCTCCTCAGATCAGTCCCGGGAAGACGTGGGCCGGCGTCTGGAGCGGCCTCATACTCTCCGTGTTGGTGGGGTGGGGAAGTGCTTATGTTCTATCGCTTCCAGTTGATCGACCCTGGCTGCTTTGGGTAAGCCTGGTGGTCGCTGCTATCGCGGGTATTTTTGCTGATCTTTTTGAGAGTATCCTCAAGCGAAGCACCGGTAAAAAGGATAGTGGGAGCTTGTTGCCTGGGCACGGAGGGGTTCTCGACCGCATCGACAGTATGCTGGGTGCAGTGCCTCTTTTCGCGGGTTTGAGCCTTCTCTTCTGATTGGATATAACGGACCTGTTATGAGTGGTGCTATTGGTGTTTCAATCCTAGGGGCGACCGGCTCTATTGGCACCAGCGCACTAAACGTGATTCGGATGCATCCCGACCGCTTCAAGGTTGTGGGCTTAAGCGCCTGGCGTCAAACAGATGCCTTGGCATCGTTGATCAGGGAATTTTCGCCATCGGTGGCAGCTGCCGCGTCCGAGGTGCTGGCCGGATTTTGTTCCGAGCCGGACAGCGTGTGTGGCGCAACAGCGTACTGTAGCGGGGCAGCCGGGTTGAACACGGCCGCGGCCCACCCGGATGCCGCCATAGTTGTTGCGGGAATCTCCGGGGCAGCGGGACTTGACTCGATCTTTTCATCAGTTAAATCAGGAAAGCGAGTCCTGATCGCGAACAAAGAACCCCTGGTTATGTGCGGCGATCTTCTCCGCCGGGCAGCGAGGGAGTCTCATGCCAGTCTTTTCCCAGTGGACAGCGAGCACAATGCAATTTTCCAGTGCCTGCCTGATGACCTTCAGCGAGAGGTGATTGCGGGTCGCGGCCTGAGAGGGGGCACGAGCCCTACAACGGTCACCCGGATCACGCTTACCGCATCGGGAGGTCCATTTCTAAGAAGCGCGCCTGCGGACCTCAAGAAGGTCACCCCGCAGTCGGCACTTCAACATCCGACGTGGAGCATGGGGCCCAAAATCTCAGTCGATTCGGCAACGCTAATGAATAAAGGCCTGGAACTGATTGAGGCCTGCACGCTTTTTGGGTTGGATGAAAGTCAGGTGGACGTTGTGATTCATCCTCAAAGTGCCTTGCACTCGGTGGTGTATTTTGCAGACGGCTCCCTTGTCGGCCAAATGGCAAACCCGGATATGCGCGTCCCTATTACTCATGGTCTCTCCTACCCGGACCGACTCCCCTCTGGAGTTGCGCCTCTGGATCTCGTGGCATTGGGGAGATTCGAGTTTGAAGCGCCTGACACAGCACGATTTCCCTGTCTTGAGCTGGCCAGAACCGCGATCATTGAAGGCAGAAGTGCGCCGGTTGTCCTGAATGCTGCAAATGAGGTCGCTGTGGAAGCATTTCTTGCTGGAAGCATCCGTTTCTCTGATATCCCGTCCCTGATCGAGGCTGTTCTGAGTAGACATGAAAATGTTCCTGTACCCGAGCTCGCCCGAGTACTAGAGGTGGATCAAGAAGCCCGCATTATTGCTCGTAATATCCTCGCGAAAGACGCTCACCAGGTAGGGGTTTGACAGCCTTAGGACACACTCAATATGGATCTATTGAACAGCATTCTCTTTTTTCTTATTGCCGTAGCAGTCCTGGTGAGCTTTCATGAATTTGGGCACTTTATCGTTGCACGCTGGCTGGGCGTTCGGGTTCTAAAGTTTTCGATTGGGTTCGGCAAAACAATCTGGCGCTGGCAGAAGACGCCCACTGGAACCGAATATGCTGTCGGACTGATTCCGCTTGGGGGTTACGTCCGGATGCTTGATGAACGTGAAGGCGAGGTTGACGTATCAGAACGCGCTGAGGCTTTTAATCGTAAGCCACTGTCTACGCGGTCATTGATTGTTTTGGCAGGTCCGGCGGCCAATCTGTTGTTGGCAATACTCATCTATTGGAGTATTGGGATTATCGGCACCGAGGATCTCAAACCAGTGGTGGGCTCGGTTACTTCGGGTAGTCCCGCGGAACAAGCGGGGTTTCTGGAAGGCGACACGATCATCTCCATTGACGGGCGGCGAGTAAGAGGTTGGTCGGAACACCGCCTTTACCTTCTTGGGCAGGTCGGCGGTGAGAGCCAAATCAAATTCCTCGTCCAAAGAGACGACCTTGACCCGCAAACCTTAACGGTGGGTCTCGTTGCCTCGGAAGAGCAGTATTTCAATCCTGCTGTGCTCTCGGGTGTTATAGGCGTTGCGCCCGCTATTCCCGCGCCTGATGCTATCGTTTCGGATCTGGTACCAGAAGGTCCGTCTGAGCAGGCAGGCGTCATGGTTGGCGACCGTGTCTTAGCGGTCGATCACCAGTCGGTCCAAGACTGGTTTGAGCTTGTAGAGAAGATTGCGACAGGAACAGGCGACGATTTGGGGCTGACGATAGATCGAAAAGGAACGACACTTGAGATTCGCGTATCAGTCAAATCCCAGATGGTCGACGGAAAACAGATAAGGAGGATTGGGATTTATGGCCCCGGAAACCCTGACTTTAGCGATTATGTTGTCCGGGTGCGTTATGGGCCCGGGCAGGCCGCGGCAAAGGCAGTCGAAACCACTTGGCTAATGTCAGCCCTGACGGTAAATCTTTTTGGCAAAATGCTTATGGGTAGCGCCTCGCGTGAACATCTCAGCGGGCCTATCTCGATAGCCCGATACGCTGGACAGTCAGCGAGCCTCGGACTTGTCCAGTTTTTAGCCTTTCTTGCCGTGCTAAGCGTTAGTCTCGGCATAATCAACCTGCTCCCAATTCCCGTCCTTGATGGAGGCCATCTAGTCTATTTCGCTGTCGAAGGCGTCCTGGGCCGCCCACTGCCGGAGCGTGTTCTCCAATGGGGCCAACAGTTCGGGATTGTATTTATTGTGCTTCTGATGGGCTTGGCGTTTTATAATGACTTTCTGAGTCTTCTTCCATGACTGCCATCATGAATCTCCCAATTCTCCTCACTCGGCGCCTGGCTCCTTTGATCTTGGCCTTTGGTGCGCTGCTGGCGTCGTTGCCGGCCGCTGCTGATTTCGTTGTGGAAGATATTCGGGTCGAAGGGGCACAAAATATCGAGGTTGGGACCATATTTAATTACCTTCCCATCAAGGTGGGTGATGCGGCAGATGGCGGCCTTATTGATGAATCTATCAAAGCGCTCTTCGCCACCGGTTTTTTCCAGGACGTCGAGATTCGGCACGAGAATAGTATTCTGATCGTGGTTGTTGCGGAGCGCCCGGCAATCTCTGGTGTCGATTACAGCGGCAACAAAGATATCGACGACGAAACGATTGAAACCGCACTTGCTCAGATAGGCGTGGCCCAAGGAAGGATCTTCCGGGAACCCCTACTCGATCAACTTGTTCAGGCGATCGAAGAGCAATATTTTGCTAAAGGCCGTTATTCCGCAAGGGTGGACGCGGTTGTCACCCCCGTCGACCGTAATCGGGTCGCTATCTCCCTAACGATCGACGAAGGTAGAGTCGCGCGAATTCGGGAAATCAATATTGTCGGGAATGAAGCCTTTTCCGACAAGGAGTTGTTATCCGAAATCTCGCTTGGAGAGGAGGCCTGGCATAGCTTCGTCTCACAGATCGGACGGTATTCCAAAGAGGAGCTTCTCGCTGATGCTGAAACGCTCAGAAGCTTTTACCTTGATCGGGGATACATGAATGTTGATCTCCTGTCCTCCGATGTCACCATCAGTCAGAACAAACAGGATATCTTTATCACGTTCTCCCTTCGGGAGGGCAATGTATTTACGGTGGGAGGTATCGAGGTAGAAGGCGGTGGAGGTTTTTCTGCGGAGGAATTGCTTAGCCTCATCACAATACCAAGCGGCGAATCCTTTTCTCAGACTGATCTTGTGGCGTCACGGTCCGCAATCGAAAGCAAACTTGCTGACCATGGTTATGCGTTCGCGAATGTTAATGCGATTACCGAGGTCGACGAGTCCGCCCATCGGGTGGATTTTGTCTTCGCGGTCGATCCAGGGCCACTGGTCTACGTGCGGCAGATCCACATTAGCGGGAACCAGGCAACACTTGACGAGGTAATCCGGCGCGAGATGCGACAGTTGGAATCATCCGTATTTTCGGCGGAGAAGCTCCGACGATCACGGGAGCGCATTTCCAGACTGGGATTCTTTGACGGCGTTACTATAGATTTGGCTGCAGTTCCCGGCTCGATCGACCAAGTTGACCTGTCTGTGGTGGTTAAGGAACGGGCGACCGGGAATTTCATGTTTGGCGCTGGCTACGACGACGCCGATGGACTGTTTATCTTGGCCGAGGTCCATCGGGGAAATCTTCTTGGGACCGGAAGGGAACTGAACGTTGCGGCTGAGCTCTCAAAGGTGGACCAGACCTACGACATTGAATACCGTAATCCCTATCACACCTCAGAAGGAGTTAGTCGTGCATTATTCATCAATCGTGAAAAAATCGACACGGACTCAGTAATTACGGCTGATTACGCCTCAGCAACCACGGGTGGTGGTGTTCGCTACAAGATCCCGATGTCTGAGCACAACGCGCTCAGTTTAAGTGTCGCGGTGGAAGATATACACGTCCAGTCGACCACCTCGACACCTCCTGAGTACCAGTCATTTATCGACCGGTATCCTGATAGTCTGAACTTCAACCTCTCAACAGGATTTTCTAAAGATACCCGGGATAGCATTTTTTTCCCGCGCCGCGGATCGTTCCGCAGGATTTCTGCCGAGCTTGCAATCCCCGGGAGTGGCCTCGAGTATTACAAGGTATCTCTCCGGGGCAGTTGGTATCGGCAACTCGCCGGCCGGCTTATTTTGAATGCCCGCGGGGACATCGGCTACGGGGATGGATACGGCGATCTTGAGGAGTTGCCGTTTTTCAAGAACTATTACGCCGGAGGGGCCAGCAGCGTGCGCGGTTTTGAGGCCCGTTCTCTGGGGCCCGTGAGCACAGGTTCCGACGCCGACCCCCTGGGTGGAGGAATTCGAACAGTTGCAGGTATCGAGATGTACTTCCCAGTCTTCGGGCTTCAGGAGGACAATGACAAGCGCCTCAGTTTGTTCATGGATTCAGGGCAAGCATTCGCTTCTAGCAGTGACTTTGATTTCGGCGAAATTCGTATGAGTGTTGGGGCAGGTTTCCACTGGTTTTCGCCAGTCGGGCCGATTTCGTTAACCGTCGCGCAACCCCTCAATGACGAGCCTGGGGACGATGTTAAACGGATCCAGTTCACGCTGGGCTCTTTGTTGCGCTAACCTCTGCTAATCTCTCACCATCAGATAAACAAAATGCAATATCCCCGAATTTGTTGCGCGGTTGTGGTCGCGTTGGTACTCGCAACCCAAACGTTGGTACCCCCCGCGGCCAACGCGCAGTCAGCCTCCAAAATCGGATTCGTTGATCCCATTCGCCTTATCGAACAGGCGCCCCAAGGTGTCAAAGCGCTCGCCAACCTCGAAGATGAATTCCGATCGCGGGATCAGGAATTGAAAGTCCAGCATGACAAGATCCAGAAGATGGAAGCTGAACTCGAGAAGAACATTCTGGTTATGGACGCAACCTCGGCCCAGGCAAGTCAGCGGGATATTGAAAATCACAAGCGGCGCCTCGCTCGTTCCCAGCAGGAGGCTCGGGAGGACTATAACCTTCGCCGAAATGAAGAACTGGCAAGACTTCAG
>JBMUHF010000103.1:0-15258 GCA_050302555.1 Arenicellales bacterium
TTTCGCATGTTCATGAGGAATTGAAGCGGTGCCCGGCTCCATGCGAATCACGTACCAGCCTGTAGCGCGGTCGCGATCGTAACTGAGATTAAGCAGATGTACGTTGTCTTGGACTTCCCCCTCAAGATCGTACGCCTCATAAGGGGTGTTGTAGAGATTCACAATGCGGCGGGGTCCGCGCCAGGGGATAGGTTTTTCTTCAGTCATTGATAACACCTGGTTGAGGGGAGTCCATATTTAGGCCGATCATCTTTTAGCCAGTGTTGAAAAACATATTTCATCATAATCCAGGGCGTTCGTATCCCATCGTTGATCTTATTGATTTAACCATGCGATGATTATGGAATAGCTTAAGAAGCCCCGATGTAAAGCCCGAACTGAGGTTCTGCCGTTGGGCTTTTCAAGCCGGGATCTCGTAGAGCGATACTAGACGATTGGATTATTGACCCTGAGAGCCAGTTCCCCGGCGAGGGTTGCGCAGACGATTTAACAGAGTATGTATTAAGGAGCGTTTTTCATGACTAAAAGAGTGGCAGTGATTGGAGCGGGTCCGAGCGGACTTGCGCAACTGCGGGCATTTCAGTCTGCGAAGGAAAAGGGCACTGCGGTCCCGGAAGTGGTCTGCTTTGAACGCCAGTCAGACTGGGGCGGCATCTGGAACTACACCTGGCGCACCGGGACAGATGAGTATGGCGAGCCCGTGCACTGCAGCATGTACCGGTATTTGTGGTCGAATGGCCCCAAGGAGTGCCTTGAGTTTGCGGATTATACTTTTGAAGAGCACTTTGGGCGCCCGATTGGTTCGTATCCTCCCCGTGCAGTGCTTTGGGACTACATCAAAGGCCGCGTTGAAAAGGCGGGGGTGCGTGACCAGATCCGTTTCTCCACTGCGGTGCGACAGGTTGAGTACAACGAAGACCGGCGGGTTTTTTCAGTCACGGTTCATAACCTGCCCGAAGATCGGATGTACACCGAGGAGTTCGATCACGTCGTGGTGGCATCAGGTCATTTCTCTACGCCTAACGTACCTCAGTTCGAAGGCCTGGAAACTTTCAATGGCCGTGTCATGCATGCGCACGACTTTCGGGATGCCCTTGAATTTAAGGACAAAGATGTTCTTATTATCGGTACCAGTTATTCCGCTGAAGATATTGGTTCGCAGTGCTACAAATACGGAGCTCGCTCAATAACGGTGGCCCACCGCACCGCGCCCATGGGTTTCCACTGGCCGGGTAACTGGGAAGAAGTCCCGTTGCTGACCCGGGTGGATAAAAACACCTGCCATTTCAAGGATGGCTCCAGTAAAGAAATCGACGCGATCATCATGTGCACAGGATATCTACATCACTTCCCTTTTCTGCCCGATGAACTTCGACTCCAAACGGGTAACCGTTTATGGCCGCTGAATCTCTATAAGGGGATATTCTGGGAAGAAAACCCCCGCCTGATGTACCTCGGGATGCAGGATCAGTTTTATACCTTCAATATGTTTGATGCCCAGGCGTGGTACGCGCGCGACTATATTATTGGCAGCATTGATCTGCCTGACCTCGAGACTATGCGTGAGCACAGTCAGGCCTGGTGTGAGCGGGAAGAAAAACTAGAGGATGATGAACAGATGATCTGGTTCCAGGGAGACTATGTGCAAGAACTGATCGACGAGACCGACTACCCCAGTTTTGATGTCGAGGGAGTTAATAAAACATTTATGGAATGGGAGCACCACAAGCATGAGAACATCATGACTTTTCGCAATCACTCCTATCCATCTTTGATGACGGGTAATGCCCAACCCTTGCACCACACGGAGTGGCTTGAGGCGATGGATGACTCCATGCAGTCTTATCTTAAAATGACTTGAGCCGAACGATGTATTAGCAATAAGGCCCCGGCTGGTTCGGACCCCTCTTTCAGTTTTTATAGTTTCCTTATAGAAACCACTGTTTTCATCGGGTTAGAGGTCATTATTTCATCAGTTGAATTGTAAAACTGAAAAGCGTAGTCTCATTTTCCGCCGAAGAAACAGTAAAGGAAGAAATCAATGTGTGGTATTGCGGGTGTGATGTATCGGGGCAGTGATAAGGAATTCGGTACCGGAGAGGCACTGATTCGGATGCTTGACGGTTGTCAACATCGAGGCCCTGACTCTACAGGTTTTGCACTGTATTCGCCTGAAGCATCGGGACGCTTGAAGCTACGCTTTTTTATTGACCCCACTAGCGAGTCAAGCGACGCCACTGCGATCGAGGCTATCCGAGAACGGCTTATTGATCTCGGCGCTGATATTGAAGAGGAGGCCCACGCCGGAGACAATTATCGCGTGACCATCCGGTATGACGGGGACGTTCAGAAACTGTCATACGAAATGGAGCATGCCGCGAAGGTGATTTCAATTGGCACGAGCCTTGAGATCGTTAAGGACGTGGGGACAGCTCACGATGTAGATGATCGCTATCACGTTAACGAGTTTCACGGTACCCATGGTCTTGGCCATGTGCGGCTAGCGACCGAGAGCGATGTCAAGCCGGAGGCATCCCATCCATTCTGGGCCACGGGCTTTGCTGATATTGCCATCGTTCATAATGGTCAGATTACTAATTACTGGAAGATGCGTCGTCGCCTTGAGCAGCAGGACTTCGAATTCACTACGGACAATGATAGTGAATTGATCGCGGTGTACCTCGCCGATAAGCTTGCACAGGGGGGAACACTCCAGGAGGCTTTATCGACTTCGATCGACGATCTTGACGGTACTTTCTCCTTTCTGGTGTCAACCAGTGATGAGATTGGTTACGCGAAGGATCGGCTCGCAGCCAAACCGATGATCATGTACGAGGACGATGAACTCGTGGCTATTGCTTCTGAGGAAGTATCCCTGAACCGTCTTTTTCCAGGACGGGCACTCAATACCCGTGAACCCGCACCAGGAACTTACGCCACATGGTCTCGCTCGATTTAGCAATACTGAGTGTTCGTGATGCGAACACTCAACTTCGAACTCTAGGTGAGGCCGGAGAAGACGTCGAAATTCTTAATCCGGATGCCAGGCATCACATCGGTGTTGGGTTAACGTCTCCGATCAATGTGACCGTGCAGGGGTCGGCTGGCTACTTCTGTGCTGGGTTGACAGACCAAGCTCGTTTCAGTGTCTCCCACAACGTTGGTTGGGGTGTTGGCGACAACATGTATAGCGGCTCGGTGGTGGTCGGTGGAAACGCAGGTGCCATCCCCGGTGTGGCGATTCGAGGCGCTGAGATTGTCATTAAAGGCAACATGGGTTCCCGGGCGGGTCAGGTGATGAAAGCTGGCACCTTGTGCTGTGTAGGCAATGCAAATTTCATGGCCGGATACATGATGTATGGGGGCTCTATTATTATCCTCGGTGACTCCGGTGAACGGGTCGGTGAAGATATGTCGAGTGGAGAGATCTTCGTCGCTGGAAAGGTGCAGGATCTGGGTTCAGATGCCATGCTCTCGGACCTCGACCAAAAAGAAGTCGAGGGGATCCATGAGTTTCTCGACCGCTATGGCATCAAAGCACCCAAGGGTTTTTCTAAGATCGTTAATGCCGGAACAAAATTGCGCTATGGCACACCGGAAACCCCCATGCGAAGTATTCCGTTCGACACCTTCTCAGGGGACTCGCTTTACTGGAACCCCAAGGTACAGGAAGACATTGCGATCAAAGCGCAAAGCGGTCGCTACCGGATTCGAGGCTATGGTGGCGCCCGACCACTACCTCATATTAATGATATTGGATTTCGCAAAGAGCTCAACGTTGCCGGCGCACATCGTGAGGTAGTCGACAAGGTGCGCATGAAGACCGAGATCGGTGGGATCAATGGGGCCAGGCCATTGAAGCTAAGCATGCCGGTGATGATTGCGCCAATGAGTTATGGAGCGCTCAGTCGGTCAACAAAGTACGCAATAGCGATGGGATCGGCTATGTCTGGGATTGCCGAAAATACAGGCGAGGGGGGTATGAGCAATGCGCAGCGCGATGCTGCCGGCCAATTGATTTTCCAGTGTTTGGGTGGTCGGCTGGGGTGGAATATCCATGACATGCGACGTGCTGATGCTCTAGAGATTTATATTTCCCAGGGTGCCAAGCCAGGTCTTGGAGGCCAGTTGATGGCGAAGAAGGTGACTCCTGAACTTGCAGAGATTCGAGGAATCCCCGCCGGTATTGACCTTAGATCACCATCACGTCATCCCGATATCCTCGGTGCTGACGATCTTGTGATTAAAGTTGAAGAATTTCGCGAAGCAACCGGGTACGAAGTCCCGATTAGTGTCAAGCTCGGCGCAGGGCGTATCCGAGATGATATTAAGATCGCCGCAAAGGATGGATTCGATTTTGTGGAACTCGATGGTATGCAGGGCTCAACGGGCGCGGGAAGTGCCGAGGTCATCGATAACGTCGGAATCCCTACGTTACCGGCGATCATCGAAGCCATCGAAGCCCTTGAGGAAATCGGCGCTCGTGACAACATTGAACTAGTCCTTATGGGCGGTCTTCGTGATGGTGTAGATGCCGTCAAGGCTCTTTGTCTCGGTGCGGATGCGGTTGCTTTTGGGACCTCGGTCATTATTGCTGGCGGCTGTATTTCCTGTATGCAATGTCATGTTGGTCAATGTGTCACTGGAATCGCAACTCAGGATCCGGAACACGAGAAGCGTTACCAACCGGAGGTCGAGGCGGGAAATATTCATCGCTTCCTTGAAAGCGTGCGCTGGCAGATTGCAGCAATCACTCAGGCGCTTGGATATGATGATGTTACCAGCCTTAACCGAAGCGACTTGGTTGCGTTGACGCCGGAGGCAGCAGATATTACCGGCCTGCCTTATGAGCCCTCGGCGCGAGATGTTCCCATGCAGCAGGTTGGGACGTCGTCATGAGCGTCTACGATCTTGAAAGAATCAGTGTGCCGGTTTCCCCCCCGGGTTTTTCTGACGACACTACCGATCCGCACTATGTACCTGCTCCGTGCCAGGTAGCCTGTCCGATCGGGACGGATGCGCCGTCTTATATTGGTTACATCTGGGAAAAGCAATATGCAGAGGCGTTTGAGGCGATCACCGCAACCAATCCCTTTAGTTCGATATGTGGGCGCGTGTGTGATGCGCCTTGTGAACCCGCCTGCAGGCGTGAAAGTAGCGACGGTGCCGTCCAGATCCGCAACCTCAAACGGTTTGTCATGGACAAACTCGGAATGGATCTTCCGCAGAATCAGTTCGCAGTTTCTCGCCAAGAGTCCGTGGGTATCGTGGGCTCGGGACCGGCTGGATTGACGGCGGCTTTTGAGCTTTGCAAAGCTGGGTTTTCGGTCTCGGTTTACGAAATGACAGACCGCCTCGGTGGAACTATGGTCTGGGGTATTCCACAGTTTCGACTGCCATCTGGCATCATCGAAGAAGATATTCAACGCCTGCAGCATCAGTGTCCGGGGCTTACGGTCCATCTCAACAGCGCCCTTGGATCTGGTATATCGTTGGATGACCTCAAGGAACGGCACGATGCTGTGCTGCTTGCCATTGGTGCGTGGTGGGGAAAGCCGATGGGTGTAGCCGGAGAAGATCATCCGAATGTTGAGGATGGGGTGAGTTTTCTGAGACGAATCAACGCGGGAGAGCGGCCACAAATGCCGGAGACGGTCGTCGTGGTTGGCGGGGGTGATGTCGCGATGGATGCGTGTAGGGCCGCTTTGCGCTTACCGGGCTGCAAGACTGTAAAAGTGGTGTACCGTCGCGGGCCCGATGAGATTCCCGCCCGAAAAATCGAGCTGCATCATGCGCAAAAAGAGGGTATCGAGTTTGTCTACAACACGCTTCAGACAGGCATTATGGCTTCAGGCGACAGCCTTGTAATGCAGTGTGTACGTACGGAATCAGGCCCACCTGATGACGATGGTAGACGTTCACCGGTTGTTGTGGATAACAGTGCGTTTGAAATTCCCTGCGGTATGGTGATCGCAGCGGTTGGGCAAAAAGGTGAGAGCGATGCGCTAAGTACTGCAGGACTTATGGATTCCGATCGGGTGCGAGCTGATTTCTCAAATATGCGCACCGTAGATCCAAAGGTATTTGCTGCCGGCGATGGCGCTTTCGGCGGATCGACTATCGTCATGGCGATGCAGCACGGGCAGCGGGCGGCTTACTACATTCGCGCAGCGCTAGATAACATTGAGTCGCCAATTGGTTATCGTACTCCATACCGGACGCGCCGCGTTCCCGTGGCGCAGGATTTGAAGTGGGAACAGTTTGCCCTCGAGGAGCCGGTATTCCACGGGGTGGGTGATGATCCCGAGACTTTTCCCGAAATCGAGGATACCTATGACGAGGCAGCGGCTATGCGGGAGGCAGCGCGCTGTTACCGTTGCGATGCCGAGACCGGATCAACGGACTATTCGGTTCGCCATAGGGAAGATCTCTTTTCGATGGCCCGCACGCACCCCAACGATGTGGACAAGCACCGGGCGATGCTACAACGACGTCTCCAATCCCGGGAAAATCCCTATCCGCCGCAGCGTCCAGCGTCTCTGGACGATCTTGTCTTTCTGCCGGCGAATCTTTCACGCCTGGTAATCGATCCGTACCGTGAGGCGTGCCGTATCGACATTGATCTTGGACAGGGCTTGAGCCTGAATCAGCCTTTTCTTGTGAGTGGTCTAGATGATGCTCCAGAAGAAGCTAGGCAGGCCGCCTGGCAGGCCATCGTTGCTAACGGCGCGGGCGTTATCGGGGTTTGTGCACCCGACCCAAAAGTGCGCTGGCTTCAGGTTGTTGAACCGGGCGGATCCTGCGACCCGGCAGCGGCAGGCGTCGTTCAGAGATGGGACGAAGGATTATCTGAGGCAGAGACGGTGAAGAACTCCCGTGGCTTGAAGGGGCTCAGTGTGATGCTGATTGAGGAGATTGATGCCGCGGTAGAGTTCGCCCTGGCGGCGGAGTTCGATTTTTTGCTGTTGGACAGCACCGGTAATCATGGAGCCTGGAGTGACGAACTTGCCACCCAGCCAAGATTTGAACTGCTTGCAGAGACGGTAGCAGCGCTTAGGAGTCGGAAAAAGGAAGAAGCCCTTACCCTGATTTTCAGTGGAGGTTTGCGATCCGGAACCGACGCTGCACGTCTTATTGCTATGGGTGCGAGTGTGGTGATTTATGGCGTTACCGCAGCCATTTCGATGGGTGGTGAAATCAGTGACGGACAAATTGTTTTTCGATCGGATAGATCGGTCGACGAGCGTGCGGAGGGTCTTAAGGCGATCTTGAATGCGAACGCCGGGGAGGCGTCTATGATGGCCAGGTGCACCGGCAAAACACGGCTTCATAACCTTGAGCCTGAAGATCTTAGAAGCGTTACGCTCACCACGAGTTCGATTACCAGAGTGCCGGTCCCAGGTCATAACGTGAAGCGCCTTCACGACCGTCCATGAGTCCGAAATCCCAAAAGAGTCCTCTCAAGGTCGTAGACGAGCGGTCCAGCGCGCCGGTCCCGGAGCGTGGAGCTCGCCTTGAGGATGCGATCGGCAGACAGGTAAGAGTGTATCGAGCACAGCTCAGTATGACTATCGCAAACCTGGCACGCCAAGCGGGCCTGTCTCCCGGTATGCTCTCTAAAATAGAGAACGGACAGACATCGGCTTCTCTGACGACACTGCAATCATTGGCTGGCGCGCTCAATGTGCCTGTCACAGCTCTTTTTAGGAAGTACGAGCAGGACCGTGAGGCATCTTTTGTAAAAGCAGGCCAAGGCCTGGTTATCGATCGACGTGGTACGCGCGCCGGTCATCAATATCACTTGCTTGGACACTCTGTGGGTGATCAGGGACCCAGTGTAGAGCCATACCTGATCGTGATTTCAGAGCCAACAGATGTGTTTCCTTTATTTCAGCACGATGGTGTCGAGTTTGTTTATGTGTTGGAAGGCGAGATGCTGTATCGGCACGGGTCTTCTGTTTACGAAATGAGCCCAGGTGATTCTCTTTACTTTGATGCAGATGCTCCGCATGGGCCTGAGGAGCTCAATCGACTTCCGATTCGGTTCCTTTCGTTTATCGTTGGGCCTGATCGCGCTTCCTGACCTTTGGAGTCCGCGAGAACAAATAGCACAAGTCCAGATCGCCAACGATTAAATCTCTAACGCCATCAGGGCACTGAGCTGACGGCCGATTTCTTTCTTGGATTGAATGACTATTTAGGCATAAAAAGTTATGCTGAACTACGGTTTACCCGGTTATAGAAGGGCTCCGCTTTCGCCAGTTATTAGAGTGGGTAATCACGCTTAAGAATAGTATTAACTGAAAACATTACGTATGAAATTTCTGATTTTTCAACATATTAGTTGCGAGCATCCCGGGATCTTTCGCCAGTTCTTCAGTGAATCGGGGATCGACTGGCAAGCCGTCGAGTTGGATACTGGGGACGCAATTCCGGACCTTGACGGGTTCGATGCCTTATGGGTGATGGGTGGTCCCATGGATGTTTGGGATACCGATACGTGCCCATGGCTTGTTGCGGAAAAGGAGGCTATTCGTACCTGGGTGCAGGATCTTAAAAAACCCTATCTCGGCCTGTGTCTTGGTCACCAGTTACTGGCGGATGCGCTTGACGGTAAATGTGAAGTACAGGATACCCCAGAGATCGGCATTCTGGATGTACACCTCACAGGTGCCGCTAAATTGGACCCCCTCATGAAGGGTCTTGCACCGCAAATGAAATGTTTGCAGTGGCATTCCGTGGCAGTTACGCAACCCCCGAGCGGGGCCGAGTTGCTTGCAAGTTCACCCGACTGTACCTGGCAGGCAATGCGGGTCGGGAAGCACGCTTGGGGGATCCAATTCCATGTTGAGTTGCAGGACCAAACGATTAGCGAGTGGAACGCGGTTCCGGCTTATGCCGCAGCCCTGGATAAGGTCAAGGGTCCAGGAGCGCTCAAAGTCATGGAGGACGAGGCGCTTCAGTATATGCCGCAGTTCAGGGACAACGCACGCCTGCTGTTTGACAATTTTTGTCAGTCGATAGGTTAGAGGCCGCCTTTACCGGGTACCCAGTTTTTGGGCGCAAGTTCAAAGTCGTCAAAGGTGAAAGCTGGTGCTACGGTACATCCGATCAGGGACCATTCTCCAGTTGAATGCATTGAGAACCAGGTACCTCTGGGAACGATGTAATGATAGCAATGTTTATCTGCAGCTCTTCGGCCAAGGGTTTGCTCCTGGATTAAAACGCCGTCTGACGACCACATCACCGTAAGCGGATCTCCATCATAAAAGTGAAGAATTTCATCCTTTGTGAGGCGGTGCCAGTGCGATCTGTCGCCTGCTTCAAGGAGGTAGAAGATCAGGCTGACGCTGTTTGCTGCATCGCGGAACGTTTCAACAAAGTGACCGCCTTCCGGGTGTGGGGTCATGTTCAGTGAGGCAATGATGGATGCGGGTTTGCTCATGGTGGTATGTCGACATAGGTGCTGAGATTCAGTACTCGACAGCATAACCAAAGAATCGTGATTCCTCTATGATGAGGTCAGACCACCGGGTTCTTGGCCTTAAGCAAGGTCAGGTGCTGTGACATACTGACGCAAGGGATTAAAGACTGCTTTGGAGGATCCTTGACCGAATCACTTAACCCGACTTTCCTGAATCTGCTACTAACCACGCTGCCGGAGTCAGCGGTTTTACGCTCGCCCGATGAACGTCGTCCCTACGAATGCGATGGCCTTTCCGGGTACCGGAAGCTTCCCGGCGTGGTGGTTTTGCCAGACACCCTGGAGCAGGTCCGATCGGTGATGGAGCTGTGTCAGGCATATTCGGTTCCTGTGGTTGCAAGGGGCGCCGGGACCGGTCTTTCGGGTGGCGCAACGCCTCATCCCGAAGGTGTGCTGCTCAGTATGGCGCGGTTTAATCGGATACTCTCGGTTGACCGCCGGGCGTGTACCGCGCGGGTTCAGCCGGGCGTTCGCAATCTTGCTATTAGTGAGACGGTCGCCGCGCACGGTCTTTATTACGCCCCGGATCCTTCATCCCAGGTTGCCTGCACGATTGGTGGCAACGTGGCCGAGAATGCAGGGGGAGTGCATTGCCTCAAGTACGGACTCACGGTGCACAATGTCCTTGCGGCTGAGGTAGTCCTGATGGGTGGAGAGGTGATCGAGATTGGTGGTGAGACGCCGGACCAGCCGGGCTATGACCTGATGGCAGCTTTTATCGGATCGGAGGGTATGTTGGGAGTGGTCACTGAAATCACCGTTCGATTGTTGCCGACTCCACCGACTGCCAAAGTGCTGATGGCAGCTTTTGAGAGCGTTGAGGAAGCGGCCTCGGCAGTTGCTGACATCATTGCGGCGGGCATAATTCCTGCAGGCCTAGAAATGATGGATACCCTAGCTATCATTGCCGCAGAGGATTTTGTTCAGGCAGGCTACCCGCGAGACGCTGCTGCAATTTTGCTTTGTGAGCTGGATGGCACACAACCTGAGGTTGATGCGGAGATGACTGCAGTCTCAGCGCTGCTCTTTGCAAGCGGCGCCCGCTCCGTGAATATTGCTCGGGATGAAAGCGAGCGCGAGCGCTTCTGGTCAGGTCGAAAGAACGCATTTCCGGCGATAGGGCGGATCTCACCTGACTATTACTGCATAGATGGCACGATTCCCCGTCGTGTTCTGGGCGAGGTGCTCAAGGGTATCTCGCAACTCGCTTCTGAGTACGGGTTACGGGTTGCGAATGTATTTCATGCCGGCGACGGTAATCTGCATCCCCTCATTCTCTACGACTCTGGAAAGCCGGGCGAGTTTGAGCGTACCGAAGCATTGGGCGCCAAGATCCTGCAGTTGTGTGTACGCGTTGGGGGCACCATTACCGGCGAGCATGGCGTGGGTCTGGAGAAAATTGATCAGATGTGTGTGCAGTTTGGCCAGAACGAACTCGAACAGTTTCATTTACTGAAAGCGGTTTTTGATCCGGATGGCCTGCTTAATCCGGGCAAAGCCGTGCCGACGCTTTCCCGATGCGCGGAATTCAATTCGATGCATGTTCATCAAGGCAAGTTGGCCCACCCGGAATTGCCACGGTTTTAAATGGTGAACGATTCCGATAGTGCAGTAGCGATCGTTCAGGAGCAGGTCCAAAGAGCGGCCCGTGAACGCGAGCCTCTTTGTGTGACCGGAGGAGGCACTAAACGGTTTCTCGGTCGCAAGCCACGCGGTACGCCCTGTTCTGTCCGCGGTATCGAGGGCATAGTGCACTATGAGCCTACGGAGCTGGTGGTGAGCGTGCGTGCTGGGACTCCCCTGAAAGACCTTCAGGACGCGCTTTCGGCATCCGGCCAGATGCTGCCGTTTGAGCCGCCTGCGTTTGGAGAGGAAGCCACGATCGGCGGGACGATAGCCGCTGGAATATCGGGCCCATCTCGACCTTATCGTGGTGCGGCGCGGGACTTTGTCCTCGGAGTGCGTTGCCTGAACGGCAAGGGGGACATCCTGCGTTTTGGCGGCGAGGTCATGAAGAATGTGGCCGGCTACGACATTGCTCGGCTGATAACAGGATCTATGGGAACGCTCGGGATCCTGACCGAAGTTTCGCTCAAGGTCTTGCCATTGCCCGCCTACAGTGAGACCCGCACTTACGAAATGCGTTTGGATGATGCCTTTGGGTTGATGACGAGCCTCCTGAGTCGGCCGCTGCCGGTGTCGGCCAGCGCGTTTGATGACGGCCTCTTACGGGTGCGTCTTTCCGGAAGCGAGGCCGCGGTCAAAGCTGCTGGCGATGAACTTGGCGGCGAGTTGGATGGGAGCGCAGATACCTTCTGGACACAATTGAAAGAGCAGCAACTGGATTTCTTTTTAGAAGATTTACCCCTGTGGCGGGTTAATGTGAAGCCGCAAGACCTCCCCATTGACCTGCCGGGTAGGAGCATTATTGATTGGGGCGGTGCACTCTACTGGCTCAAGGCTGATATCCGCCTTGGAGAATTAACTGAAATTGTCCGACCCTTTGGGGGATGGGTTACGGGCTTTAGAAGCGCGCATCAGGATAGGAACTTCAGCAGTCCCGAAGGTTCGATACTTCAGCTCAACCGTCGACTGAAGAAAGCGTTTGACCCGGCTGGGATCCTCAATCCGGACCGGCTGTTCTCGCACGACTGACCATGCACGTTCAGCTCGCCTCAGCGTTTGAAGGGACCTCGTTTGGTGAAGAAGCAAGCGATATCCTTGGAAAGTGTGTGCACTGCGGCTTTTGTACAGCAACTTGTCCGACCTACCAACTGCTTGGAGATGAGTTGGATGGGCCGCGTGGCCGGATTTATCTTGTCAAGCAGTTGCTTGAGACCAAAGAAGCATCAAAGATCACGAGAGTCCATCTGGACCGGTGCCTCACCTGCAGATCCTGTGAGACAACCTGTCCATCCGGTGTTCACTATGGCCGTCTTGTAGAACTTGCCCGACCGGTTGTAGATGAATTGTGCCCGCGGCCGGTGCTTGAGCGTCTGGGCCGGTGGTTGCTGGTGCATCTGATGCTGGGTCCCGGGTTTGGTCTTTTACTTCGGATAGGTCAGACGCTGCGTGGATTGTTGCCAGAGAGTTTGGCCCGCCATATTCCGAAGAGATATCACGCGGGTATCGTTCCTCGGAGCGAGGGAAATCGGCGGGTGCTGATGCTCGACGGCTGTGTACAGCCTGCCATGGCGCCCCAGATTAACGCAGCCGCACGGCGAGTTCTTGCAAAACTTGATGTTGATGCTCGTAGCGCTAAACAGGCTGGGTGTTGTGGCGCCTTGCAGTTACACCTTGGCGACACAGGTCCGGCTTTGGACGCGATGCGCCGAAATATAGATGCCTGGTGGCCTGAGATCCAAAACGGGGTCGAAGCGATCGTGATGACGGCAAGTGGATGTGGTGTAACAGTGCGCGAGTACGGTCCACTGCTTAAGAACGACCCGGTCTATTACGAAAAGGCGAAACGGGTGAGTGAGTTGACAGTCGACCTATCTGAATTCATTAGCCCTGAAGATGTAGCATCTCTTGGGACAATGTCCCGGAGAAGGGTGGCTTTCCATTCGCCCTGTACCTTGCAGCATGGCCAGGGCATCAGGGGCAAAGTTGAGCACATTCTTAAAACAGCAGGAGCGGATCTGGTTTCAACTCATAACAGTCATTTGTGCTGCGGTGCGGCGGGGACTTATTCTGTTCTACAGTCGGAACTCGCCAATCGTCTCCTGGATCAGAAGATCTCCGATCTGAACCAAGAGGGCCCAGAGTTGATCGTGACCGCCAATCTTGGCTGTTTGGCCCACCTGGCATCCAGCAGCCCTGTGCCGGTTCGGCATTGGATTGAGTTAATTGATCCCTCCCCGCCGAGCTGACACGCCGGAGATCCTGTTTGAATAGCCTTGGAGCGATACCGTGGCTCCTGGCTCGATTTTTGGCCAAATCCCGATATTCAAGCCGTTTTCAAGCAGAAATACTTGCCTCGGCGCTTGGCTTCTAGTACCATCCGCGCCTCATTTTTGCGCAAAAACCAAGATCCTGATGAAAACCTTCAGCGCCAAGCCCGAGACCGTACAAAGAGAATGGTATGTTGTGGATGCCACAGATAAAATTCTTGGGCGGCTTGCGAGCGAGGTCGCATCCCGGCTTCGTGGCAAACACAAAGCCGAGTACACGCCCCACGTGGATACCGGTGACCACATCGTGATCGTGAATGCGGAGAAGATTCGGGTAACGGGAAACAAGGCCGAAGCCAAGCGCTACTACCGCCATTCTGGATACCCCGGTGGGATTAAAGAAGTGGTCTTGGGCGACCTTCTCCAAAAGCACCCTACGAGAGTCATTGAAAACGCTGTAAAAGGCATGCTTCCCAAAAATCCCCTCGGAAGGGCAATGTTTTCAAAACTCAGGGTATACGCAGGACCAGAACACCAACATCAGGCCCAGCAGCCCAAGGCGCTGGAGATTTAGCACTACCTAAATCAGCGATCAGGATAAGGACGATTACATTGGCACAGACAGGCGAAATTCATTACGGAACAGGCCGACGCAAGTCATCAGTGGCCCGTGTTTATCTCACCCGCGGCTCGGGCAGTATTACAGTCAACCGCCGCACGCTGGACGAATACTTTGGCCGCGAGACTGCCAGAATGGTGGTTCGCCAGCCGCTCGACACAGCTGAGCTCAATGGCAAACTCGATATCACCATCCGAGTGACCGGCGGGGGCGGTACCGGCCAGGCCGGAGCGATTCGCCACGGCATCACCCGTGCTCTGATGAGTTACGATGAGAGTCTCAGACCAGCACTTCGAAAAGCAGGTTTCGTGACGCGTGATTCCAGAAAAGTTGAACGCAAGAAGGTCGGGCTACATAAAGCGCGCAAGGCGCCCCAGTATTCAAAGCGCTGACCTCTCGCCAGATCTGTTCTGGCACTAACTGAACTCCTCCCTGGCCCCAATTTGTTGGGATTTCTCGGTGTGTGTCATCCGCACTTCGCGCACTTTTGTTAAGACTCGATCGAATCCGTTAAGATGGCTCCCTTGGTATTCAAGGAGTCAATATGAACGCGATAATTCGATTAATCTCGGTCGCCAGCTTTCTCGGGTTACTCTTTACAGGCGCAACTGCAAGGGCTGAAGGTAACGTCCTTTACTTCATTGTCGACGCCTCAGGCTCCATGTGGGAGCGGGTTGATGACAAACCCCGAATAGTTGTTGCCAAGGAGACGCTCTCTAGCCTGATCGAACAGACACCGGCAGAAATCCGTACTGGGATAACGGCTTACGGGCATCGCCGTAAGTTTGACTGTTCAGATATCCAAGAGATTGTGCCGCTGCAAAATCTCGATCCAATGACCAAGGTTCGGGTCCAGGAGCGCATCAGCCGTCTTAATGCGGTTGGCAAAACACCCATTACAGATTCAATCCAGCAAACCGTAGACCACCTTAAAAGTGAAGAGGGCGAATCTACCATTGTCCTGATCAGTGATGGTCTTGAGAGCTGCGGCAAGGACCCCTGTGCCCTGACTACGGAGCTGAAATCTGCGGGAATTAATTTTGTGATGCACGTGGTGGGTTTCGGGCTACTGAAAGAACAGGAACAAAAACTAGCATGTATTGCTGAAGCGGGTGGGGGAGAATTTTTTACCGCGAGCAACGCGGCAGATCTTCTTGATGCGTTGACCGTTGTTAAAGAGAGTGTGGTTGAGCAGGTCAAGGTCGAACCTGCTCCAGAGCCGGTTGTCCAGAAAGTTGAGTCTTCCTCGACTTCGATCAAAA
>JBMUHF010000104.1:0-5077 GCA_050302555.1 Arenicellales bacterium
AGCGTGGAACAGGCTATTGGCCTGAAAGAGGCATTCATGGCATCAGGTGTTTGGAAGCATATTCAGTTGTTGCATGAGTTTGACGTAGACGCGGCGATTTCTGCTGCAAACAAAGTGCGCGGAATTTATCAGCCAGCGGGCCAGGAATCCTGAACTGCGTTTGCAGAGTCCCTTGACTTCGTTATTCTGGACAGGGGAATAAAGCGGATTATGGCGCCGGACCAGGATCAGACGAAGCAGCGGGTGGAGCGCCTGCTTGAGCGGTATGAATTTTCGGCCCCACCCGAGGTGTCATATTTAACGGCGTCTGAAAATCAGATATACCTGATTGATGATCACCATTCGAATAGACGATACGTGATCAGAATCAATTCTGGCCGTCTCGCCTATCACAACGCTGAGCAGATTCATTCTGAGATGATGTGGCTGGACGCCCTGGGCACTGATACGGATATCATCGTCCCCAAAGTTTTGGCCGCCAAAGACGACTCCTGGGTTCAAGAATTGAAATTACCCGGTAGGGATCAGCCCAGTTACGCGGTCGTTTACAGTTTTCTCGACGGTGTCGAGCCGCCTGAAAATGAACTGGTGGAGGGGTTTGAGCGCCTGGGCACCATTTCGGCACAAATGCATTCCCATGCGAAGCGTTGGATGCCGCCAAGTGAATTCACCCGCCCCACCTGGACGCCAGAGGCCATTCTCACTGACCAACTCACCTGGGGCAACTGGCGGGAAGGTGTCAATATCAACGCTGAAGTATTAAAGGTCCTGCAACGAGCAGAGGCGGTAATTTACCGTCGACTGGAGGATGCTGATGTGGGGTCTGAGAACTATGGTCTGATCCATGCGGACCTCAGACTCGCGAATCTTCTCATTCATGGCGAGACCACATCGATTATTGACTTTGATGACTGTGGATTCGGTTGGTACCTTTTTGATCTCGCGGGTGCATTAAGCTTTTTGGAGGAAAGAGGGGATATTGCGGATCTGATCGATAGTTGGATTCGAGGCTACCAAAAGGTCGCCGAAGTTCCGGCAGACGCCGAAGTGATGATTCCAACGCTGATCATGCTGCGAAGAATTCAATTGATTGGTTGGCTTGGGTATCAGCAGGCGCATCTGGATTTTGCCCGCCAGATAGGCCTGGCCTTTACCACAGACTCATGCCGACTGGCTGAGCAGTATCTGGATCGCTTTTCCTAGCCAGCACCACTTTTTGGGTTTTGGAGAACTAAATGACTGAACAGCCACCGTCGTCAGCAGAAATTGTGATCATTGGGGGAGGAGTGATTGGCTGTTCTACTGCCTATCATCTGGCGAAGAACACCAACAAGGAGGTCATCCTCCTTGAAAAAGACACAATAACCTCCGGGACCACCTGGCATGCCGCTGGAGCCGTTGGTCAGTTAAGAAACAACGCCAATATCACCCGGCTACTGGGTCACTCAGTTGAACTCTACGAAGCCCTTGAAAAGGAAACCGGTCAAAGCACCGGCTGGGTTAGAAACGGGTCCATTCGGCTGGCGTGCAATATCGATCGCCGGCGCGAGTTTGAACGGGCCGCAACGATCGCGCATTCGTTTGGCCTCGAATTTGACATTATTTCACCGCGAGAAGCTCAGGAGATGATTCCGCAGATGGAAGTCGAGGATGTAATGTGCGCGGCGTACGTAAGCAGCGACGGGGTCGCTTCGCCTTCGGATCTTACCGCGGCATTGGCAAAAGGGGCCCGGATGCATGGGGCGCGACTTTATGAAGGGGTTACCGTCACGGGTTTCGAGTTGATCGGGGATCGCGTTCATGGAATCCGGACAGCAACGGATGAAGTGATCCGGTGTGATGCGGTCGTTAACTGTGCGGGCATCTGGTCGCGTCAACTTGGCCGAATGGCTGGCGTCAATATTCCTGTACAACCCTCCTATCACCAGTACTTTGTTTCGGAGTTAATCGAAGGTCTTGCCAGAAACGTGCCGACGGTTCGTGACCCGGATAATCTTACGTACTTCAAGGAAGAAGTAGGGGGGCTTGCGGTCGGAGGATATGAGTTGAATCCGATGGCGTGGGATGGGGCATCAGTCCCGGAGTCATTCTCCTTTCAGTTGTTTCCTGAAGTTTACGAAAGGTTCGAGCCCTATATGGAAGGGGTATTGGCGCGGTTCCCTGCTTTGGAGTCTGTTGGTATCAAACAGTGGATTAACGGACTGGAGTCCTTCACCGAGGATGGCATGTTTGTGCTCGGAAAAGCCCCAGAGAGGGAAAACTTTTTCGTCGGTACGGGATTCAATGCATTTGGCATCGCTTCGGCCGGAGGGGCGGGCAAGGCGCTCGCCGAATGGATCACGGAGGGCGCACCAGAGTTTGATCTGTGGTCTGCGGACATTAGACGTTTCGGTCGATATACCCAAGACAACCGGCAGCTTCGGTTGCGTGCGCTGGAGGGGCAGGCCCGGCATTACACGATGAGTTGGCCGGACCATGAACACGAAGCATGTCGACCCTTACGACATAGCCCACTTTATGACAGGCTCAGCCAGAAGCAGGCGTGTTTTGGCGTAAAGTCTGGCTGGGAGAGGGCAAATTGGTTTGCGCCGGACGGTGTTGATCCGATAGACGTTCCCTCCTTTGATGAGCCCAACTGGATGCAATACTCGGGACAGGAGCATCAGGCCTGTAGAGAACAAGTTGTCCTGATTGACCAGAGTTCATTCGCGAAATATGTCCTGGTGGGAAGGGATGCGCAGCGCGTCTTGGCGCGGACCTGTTCCTGTCGGCCAGACTTCAAGCCGTTTGCAGTCAAATATACGCAGATTCTGAATGGAGACGGGGGGATCGCCAGTGATTTGACCGTGACCCGGGTATCTGAAAACGAGTTCTACATCGTTACCGGGACAGGATTTGCGGTACACGATTACGAGGAAATCCGGTCGAGGATCAGACCGGATCAGGATGCCCATCTCGTCGATATCACGTCGGCATTTGCCGTATTAGTAGTCATGGGGCCATCCTCCCGGGCGCTGTTGAGTTCGGTGGCACAAGGTGATTTCTCTAATGAGGCGTTCCCATTTGGGGTGTGTCGAGAGGTAATGATTGCAGGCGCGCCAGTGCGAGCGCTGCGCGTGTCCTTTGTGGGAGAGCTGGGCTGGGAATTGCACGTTCCCTCTGAGTACGCGAGCGCGGTTTACGATGCGTTATTCGACAACAGCGAGAAATGGGGTCTAAGGGATGCTGGGTATCGGTCACTAGATTCCCTGCGCCTTGAGAAAGGAAACCGCTTGTGGGGAGTTGAGTTGAGTCCAGACTACAACCCCTTTGAGGCGGGACTTGGGGGATTTGTTGCTATTAATTCCAACCATGATTTTATCGGGCGTGATGCGCTAATACGACAAAAGTCGAGCCCTCTTACCCGACGTCTTGTCAGCCTGACCCATGATGAACCCTCTGCGAGACTTCTGGGAGGAGAAACGATTTTACGCAATGGCCAGCGGGTCGGATGGTTGTCGTCGGGAGGGTACGGTCATTCGGTAGGTCAGAATATCGGACTAGGATATGTTCGCAACGCGCACGGGGTTGATGACGAATATCTAGAGACGGGCAAGTATGAGCTGGAGGTGCGGAATCAGATAGTTCCTGCTCAGTTGCACCTGCAGGCACTGTACGATCCACAGAATCTGAAATTAAGATCCTAGTCGTCCGTGACTAGGTTTCTTGCGGGCTATGGGTGCTGGCCGTTCAGCGGCCCGACCAATCCACCCGCTCCATTTGTTCGGCGATAAAGTGCCTTTGAACGAGCTCGAGCAACGTGATGTAGCGAATTGCATTTGTGATGGTCTGTTCACCGTCCCATGCACTTTTGGCATCGATCAATTCATTGACCACGTGATCCATGGGCTGTGTTTTATTGAATTGAATAGGGTGCGAGGGGGGTTCTAACGCCTTCCGGATTTTCTGCCAGAGTTCAATCATGCGGTTTTCCTCAGTAGGCAACAGGTGGATACTTGAATTTGAATTGGGACGCCGTTCAGTGGAATTTCCATCTTGATTCTAGGGCCAATATTGAGTTTGGCAACCTCTGAAATTGTGATAACGACGCTTTTTATTTTTCCTCCTGCGTGTAAGATTTGAGGGTTGGGTCGCAATCTTCTGTTAGCCGATACGGCCCGGTTTGGTTTTCTTGATGAGGAGGAATATATGTTTACGTCCATTAATGATAGATCAGTGATCGTTACCGGCGCGAGCAAAGGCATAGGCAAGGGGATTGCTGAAGTTTTTGCGAGAGCCGGGGCAAAGGTTCTGGTTGTCGCAAGAAATGGCGATGCAGCCGAAGAGGTAGCGCGGGGCATCAATAATGATGGAGGAACAGCAAGCGCGGTCAGCGCAGATGTTACAAGCGAGGACGATATGAAGCAGATGGCGGCCATCGCCATTGAGCGTCACGGTAGCTTGGATATTTTGTGTGCAAACGCTGGTATCTATCCCCAGACAAAGTTGGAAGAGATGACGGTCGAAGAATGGGATGGCGTGCTGGCCACTAACCTTAAGGGCAACTTTCTCTCGGTAAAGGCCTGCTTGTCCCACATGAAGGCCAGTGATTATGGGCGGATCATCTTGACTTCATCGATTACCGGTCCGGTAACCGGTTTTCCCGGATGGACCCATTACGGTGCCAGTAAATCGGCACAACTCGGTTTTATGCGGACCGCCTGCATGGAGTTCGCAAAATTTGGTATCACCGTGAATGCCGTGTTGCCGGGAAACACATTAACAGAGGGGTTGATGGAGTTGGGTCAGGATTATCTCGACACCATGGCGGCGTCTGTTCCCCTGAAACGTTTGGGCACGGTTGAGGACATCGGTAACGCAGCCTTGTTTCTCGCCACAAAAGAGGCGGGATACATTACAGGCCAGACGATTACCGTCGATGGCGGTCAGATCATTCCGGAGTCTTTGGAGGCATTGCAAGAGGCCTGAAAACATTCTCCAAGCTGATCTTAGATTTTTCATTGTGTTTAGAAAACCCTGCTGCGGCGGGGTTTTGTTTTTTGAACTGTGATTAAAACAGTGTCTCACGACGATGGCT
>JBMUHF010000105.1:0-1832 GCA_050302555.1 Arenicellales bacterium
GGCTTGACGAGCTCCACCAGCACTGAGCCAATGTTGTCACTGCGTCGTCTTTCCCAGTCACCGCTTTCGCCAAGACCCTTGCGCGCGATGGCGGTGCGTACCAGGCCGCCACCAAAGTGTGCGTCGGCATCCCATGCGGCCTGTTGGATCTCTTCGAGATATTGTGTGACCCGAGACTCCGGGGTGCCTGAGACGAAATCCACATTGGCGAAGAGGATCGGCCCTTCCGCAACCGGAAAGAAATTAAAGGCGATTCGCCCGCCCGCAACCCATCCAAAGGTGCTTGTCATGATGGCAATCGCCAGCGCCACGGTCACCCAGCGCGCCCGGATACTGGTTTTCACTATCGGCCGGAAAACCCGTTCACGAAACCGCTCAAAACCAACGTCCAGCCTTTTGCGCAGCCCCTTGGGCCGGTAACGGCCCATGCGCGCGAAGGTTCCCCTAAGATGTCCCGGCAGCACCAGAAAGGATTCGACCAGTGATGCAAGAATGACGCAGATGACGACAATCGGGATGGTGCGCAGGATCGAGCCGATGATCCCGCCGATAAGCAGCAACGGCATAAAGGCCGCAATGGTGGTCAGCGAGGAGGACACCACCGGCGCCAGCATCCGTCGGGCACCCCCTTCCGCCGAACTTAGCGCATCCTCACCCCGCTCGAAATGCGTGACCGCATCCTCCCCGACCACAATCGCGTCATCGACAATGATGCCGAGCGTCATGATCAACCCGAACAGGCTGATCATGTTTACCGAGCCTCCGTAGAGATACAAAATCCCAAGCGCTGCAAGAAAAGAAGTCGGGATGCCGACCGTCACCCACCCGGCGGCGGGTGCATTGAGGAAAAAGTACAGTATCAGGATAACCAGCACCAGCCCCGAAAGGCCGTTCTTCAGCAGTAAGTGGATACGGTCCTGAATGTACTCCCACCTTTCGTCGTAGATATGCAGACTGATCCCCGGGGGCAGGCTGGGTCCGGTCTCTTTTACCCAGCGGCGCAGAACCTGTGCGGACTCCAGACTGTCTGCATCCCGGGTGCGGGAAAGGCGCATCTCAACCGCCGGTTGGCCACGAAAACGGACTTCAGTCTGAGCGTTTTTTGGGCGTCGGCTGATGGTTGCGATATCCCCCAGCGTTAACAGTCTGCCGTCCTGGGCCACAACTATGGGCAGGTCGGCAAAGGCAAATTCGCGTCGGCGCTGATCCTTGAATCGCAACTGCAGAGCGGACTCTCCCCGGCCGATGATGCCGACCGGCAGATCACGGGAGGCAGCCGCAATCTTCCGGCTGATCTCTTCAAGAGTCAGGCCGAGTTCACGCAGGGTGCCCGGAGAGATCTGGATCGCAATTTCTTCTTCGGGAAGCCCGTAAACCCGGATATGGGAGATGCCTTGCTCAAGCAGTTCCCGTTCGAACCGGTTCACCAGAGCGCGCAGCCCGCGCGGGTCGTCGGGTCCGCTGACCAGAAGGCTCGCGACGAGTTCGTGATTAATGATTCGTGAGATCTCCGGGCTTTCTGCTCCGTCAGGCAAGCTGGTCACGAGGTCGACCCGTTCTTTGACATCGTCCAGTGCCGGACCCATGTCTGTGTTTTCGCGAAACTCCAGGGTGATCAGTGACTGGCCGTCAACCGACAGTGAGGCGAGTTCCTTGACGTTGTCGATGCCCTTGAGCTCACGCTCCAGCGGATCGGTCACGAGAGTCTCAAGATCTTCCGCGCTTGCTCCCGGCCAGGTCACGCGGACTGAGACAAAGTCGATGTCGAAACTGGGGAAGAACTGGGTGTTGAGTTGGGACAACCCCCACAGCCCTGAGATCATCATCATGGC
>JBMUHF010000106.1:0-2686 GCA_050302555.1 Arenicellales bacterium
GTTTGGACCACTGGGTATCCGGGTAGCGCTCGGGAGCTGCGCAGGCGGCCTGGCCGGCGCTGATCGCACTTGGACTCGCCCCAAATGCGCTTTCATTCTGTGCAAGGGAGATTAAATCCGCTTCGCCAAGGTCGGCGAGAGCGTAGCCGGCGATACGGTCGAGATGGGGTCGGGCACTGATCATAAATTCATACCATAGTCGTTTTTGGCGCCATCCGGGCTTAACCATCCGCGTCTGACATTAAGTTTCAGCGCATTGGGGAGTAGACCGGTATGGTCAAACAGGAGAGTAGGGTTCAATTAAATTAGTTTATGCATTTGGTCAAGATTTGTGCTGCCGATTTCGCTTACGATTTTCCGGCGAAGTTTACGCATTCCACCCAACCAGCGATCATAGTCTGCAGTTTTATGCTGAATGAACTGTGCGACGTCCGGGTGGGGAAGAATCAGGAACTGTTCAGCCTCGATTCCTTCAATGACGGTTTCTGCCAGCTGATTCGGGCTGATCACCCCGGGGAACTGATCTGTGTCTTCACCTTCGCCATACCCGAGCATTGGGGTCGCCACGTACTGTGGGCAGACTACCGAGACTTTGATCCCATTATCACCGTGCGTTATTGATAACGATTCGGCAAATCCAACCGCCGCATGCTTGGACGCGGAATAGGCGGCATCACCAATTTGACTGAGCAATCCAGCGGCCGATGCCATTTGAACAAAATATCCTTCGCCGCGCTTGAGCATCGAGGGCAGGACGGCTCGCGCAGCGTACACATGCGCCATCACGTGAATATCCCAACAGGCCTGCCAGGTCTCGTCGCTGGCCGATGCTGAGTGATTCGGTTCACCTCGGCAAATTCCGGCGTTGGAGCAGAACAAATCGATCGGCCCGTAGGCGCTCTCGGCAGCAATGACCAGTTGCTGGATATCCTCTTCCCGGGAAACATCACAGGTCACGGCGAGCCCGGAGATAGCAGCCGCCGTTTCAGAAGTTTCCTCGGCAAGTATGTCAGCAACGACAACGCGAGCACCCTGATCGGAAAAAGCTCGACACAGGGCCTTTCCAATACCACGGGCGCCCCCGGTGACGACGACGGTTTTATCTTTGAGGTTCATTACAGTCACTCCATTGGCAGGGGGTCATAGACGCCGTCCAGAAACTGATCACGAATCACGAATTTCTGAATCTTGCGAGAGCCCGTCATAGGAAATTCATCGACGCGACACCAGATCGTCGGTGTTTTTTGTGGCGACAGATGGTCGCGGCAGAAGTCATGCAGGATGCGGACTGAGATCGGCTTGCTATCTTCAGTGCGAAAAAAGCAGCCAATCACTTCACCCCACGTCTTGTCTGGAATGCCTACCACGGCCACCTCAGCGATGTTCGGATGTTCCATCAGAATGTTTTCTATCTCTGTGGGAAACATGTTTTCCCCACCCCGGATGATCATGTCCTTGACCCGTCCGGTAATGCGTACATAGCCGCGGGCATCCATGGTGCCAAGGTCACCTGTATGCAGCCAACCGTTGTCATCGATAGCGTCTTTTGTGGCCTCTGGGTTGTCGTGGTACCCGATCATGTTGCAATAGGCTCGCACGCAGATTTCTCCAACGCCGTCGAGTCCGACAACCTTGTTGGATTCCAAACATCGAATGCTGACCTCGGTTTGGGGCAGTGGTTGGCCTATGGTGTGGCAAACATTATCAATGGAGTCATCGGGAAAGTTCTGGGTGATGACCGGTGACGTTTCCGTTTGTCCATAAAGAGTGCTAAAGCGACAGGAAAAGACCCTTTGAATGTTTCTGATGAGTTCAGGCGCCACCATCGCACCTCCCGAAGAAAAATCTTTCAAGGAAGAGACATCCACCGGTTCTTTCTCCAGAGCCTCCAGTAAGGCAACCAGCATAGTCGGCACCCCCAGGATAGTGCTGACACGGTGTTCCTCAATGATTCGGCAGACGACATTGGGATCGAAAAGTTTGACGATCAACATTGTGCACCCGGTCTGGACGCAGCCCAGGGTGACCATGCCGCAGCCACTGGTATGGAACATGGGCATAATATTTGCCCACACGTGATCAGCGCTTACCTCCAGTCGATCTGCATAAAAACGTGCGTTGTTGAGCAGGCTTTGATGGGAAAGCACCGCGCCTTTTGGAAACCCGGTTGTGCCAGACGTATACTGAATCATCGCCGGGTCATTGCAATCGACCGTGGGTAGTGACCGAGCGGGTTCTGCCGAATTCGGTATCTTTTCCAAGTCGTTGAGATCGATTATTTCCCGCACCGCTCCAAGGCCGTCGCATGCCTCGATACCGATTTCGCGCATCGGGTTGCCACGGTATTCATCTACTAAAAAGAGAGCGACGGAACCGGACTGCTCAATGACGTAGCGTAACTCGCGGAACTGTAGCGCGGGGTTGGCGGTAACAATAACGATTCCAGCGAGAGCGCAGGCAAACTCTATGATGACCCACTCGGGGGTGTTCGGTGACCACACAGTTATCCGTTCACCCGGCGTAAATCGTCCTGCCAGCGCGAGCGCTAGAGTTTCGCTAGTTGAGAGCAATTCCCGGTAGGTCCAACTGCGGCCGGCGAGGCCGTCAATATCGATCTCAACCAGAGCGATTTTGTGAGGGTGTTCTATAGCGGTCTCCCGCAACTGTTCCCCCAGTGTGACCTTAC
>JBMUHF010000107.1:0-5328 GCA_050302555.1 Arenicellales bacterium
CGCATACGCATCAACCTACTAGCTTAACGCCGCGAGTTCGGCAAGGCTAAGGCCAGATCGGAAAATATGCCGCCGGTTAGCGTCGTCAGTTGGTCCAGTGTCAGGCGGACCACCGACGTCGGCGTCCCGCCCGCCGCCCAAAGTTCGTCGAAATCTTTTAGCGTCTGATCCAGGAGTGTAATCAGACGGGTAGTGTGACCGACAGGCGGTACTCCACCGATAGAAAAGCCCGTTGCGCTTTTGACAAACGCAGCATCAGCGCGATGGATCGAGGTTCCTAGAATCTGCCCCACCTTGGATTCGTCGATGCGATTTGCGCCGGATGCGATAACCAGGACCGGCCCGCGTGTGGCATCGGCAAAGACCAACGATTTGGCTATCTGCGCAATCTCGCAGCCGATAGCCGTGGCAGCCTGCGTGACACTGGCCGTGGGCTGATCAAATTCGAGTACCGTGAAATCCGACCCGAGCACCTGTTGCACTCTCTTCGCTTTGCGATGTCTGGCGATCTGCATGGTTTTTCAGTTCAACGGATCGGGGCGACTGAATCTGTGAAAAACGCTATCATTCCTGATTGTATCGTTTGACATTCGTGGACCCAAATTGTATGACCAACGTCAAGACTTCTGCTGAGAATCGTGATGTTTATCGGCTGATGCCTACACGGCTGCAGGAGACCGCCGACTCTGGAAAAACACGCTGCAACCTGTGTCTCTGGCGGTGCGGCTTAAAACATGGCCAGAGAGGTTTTTGTCAGGCACATGTGAACCGCAATGGAACTTTGTACAACCTGTCGTACGGAATTATCTCGGCGATGGATATCGGGGTCATTGAGGACAAGCCAGTCCGCCATTACCGTCCGGGAACGCAAGTGCTTTCTGTGGGGAGTTATGGTTGCAGTTTCCGTTGCGGGGGGTGCCATAACCTGGAGATCTCCTGGGGAACTGAAGCTCTCGACGAACTCGCCCGGGGCGAATCACGCGCGGCTTTTGTCACGCCTGATCAACTGGTTCGCGCCGCCCTTGACAGTGGAGCACAGGGAATCGCCTTTACCTACTCGGAGCCGGCGGTCTGGCTAGAGTACGTTCTGGACGTCGCCGAAGTAGCCCACGACCATGGCTTGTACACCGTGTATGTCAGCAACAGTTTTGTGACTGACGAAGCATTAGCGCTTCTACGCGGGAAAATCGATGTACTCTGCTCGGATATTAAGAGCATGGACGACGCTTTCTACCAGAACATCTGTGCCCGGGCGTCTGTGGATCAGGTACTCGGGTCTATCAAGACGGCGCAGGATCTTGGTATCCATGTGGAGACCCGTACCAACGTAATTCCTGGTTATAACGACCAGGATAGCAACATCAGTGCGGCCGCACGTTGGATTCACGATAACCTCGGAAGCGACAGCCCATGGCACCTTACCCGGTTTCATCCCGCGTACCAGATGGCAGACGTCCCTTCCACCTCCATCGAGAGTCTTGAGCGCGCCGAGCGACTCGGCCGTGAGCAGGGTCTTGAGCATGTTTATGTATATGCTGATAAAGGTTGTGACTGCGCGACCGAAAATGCCCCTGTTAAGGAATATCTGCCCGGTTGGTCGTCTTTGCACGAGGTTAAAAGATGCGCTGAAACATGTTGCGGAGAAGAGGGTATCCTGTTGACCCGCTACGAGCGCGAAGCAGGAATCGCGGACGCACGAAGGTAGAATACGCACCAGTTTCTTATCTGGCGGATTGATCCATGATCAAGGCAGGCATCATTGGCGGCACCGGTTACACCGGTGTGGAATTATTGCGGTTGCTGGTACATCATCCGCGGGCTGAGGTCGTCACCATCAGTTCCCGATCGGAGAAAGAGAAACCGGTAACCGATGTTTTTCCCAGTTTGCGCGGGTATACCGAGCTTTGTTTTAGCGATCCAGACCAGGCGGACCTAGAAAGCTGTGACGTGGTTTTTGCCGCAACGCCCAACGGCGTTGCTATGACACATGCTCGTGCGCTGATGGAAGAGGGCGTGCGTTTGATTGATCTGTCTGCGTATTTTCGAATATGCGATGTCAGTGAGTGGTCCAGGTGGTACCAACTGGAGCACGCCTGTCCTGAGCTGGTTGCTGAGGCGGTTTATGGTCTGCCCGAGATCAACCGCGAGAGGATCCGTGACGCCCGGCTTGTTGCCAATCCAGGTTGCTACCCCACGTCGGTAATTCTGGGTTTGACACCGTTACTGGAAGAGGGGCTGGTGAACCCGAAGCAACTCATCGCCGACGCGAAGTCCGGTGTATCGGGAGCCGGGCGCGGCGCCTCTGTGGCAACTTTGTTGTGCGAGACCTCGGATTCATTCAAGGCCTATGCCGTTCCCGGCCATCGGCACTTACCTGAAATCTGTCAGGTTCTTACACGCGTCGCGGGTGAGTCGGTAGGGCTTACCTTCGTGCCGCATCTCGTTCCGATGATTCGCGGGATTGAGGCAACCCTCTACGGACAGCTTAACGACACGAGCATGGACCTGACCGGGCTCTATCAGGAGCGCTATGCGGGCGAACCCTTTGTCGATGTGATGCCCGAAGGTTCCCATCCGGACACGCGGAGTGTTCGGGGTTCAAATACCGTGCGGATAGCTTGCCATCGACCCCAAAACGGCAATACGGCTGTTATTCTCGTAGTCGAAGACAATCTGATCAAAGGCGCTGCGGGTCAGGCTATCCAGAACATGAACCTGATGTTTGGTTTTGAGGAAACAGAGGGGCTTAAGGCGACCGCTCTTTGGCCGTGAATGTTTTGTTCCTGCTGCGCGCGCGGTACTGGTAAAATCGGGTGATTAACTTACAAAAAGTTGCGGAGTCATTGTGGACGACAGTGGTTTACAGCTTACCGATAGCGCAATCAGTCAGCTTAACGCGTTAATCGCCTCCAAGGACACTCCAGAACTCAGGTTTCGGGTATATGTCCAGGGCGGCGGGTGTTCCGGATTTCAGTACGGTTTCCAGTTTGAGGAACCGACTGGGGGAGATGATATGGAATTCGATCGCGGCGGCGTCAAGTTGGTAGTAGATCCGCTTAGTCTTCAGTATCTCTCCGGGGCCGAGGTCGACTTTATCGATGACCTGATGGGAACCCGTTTTGTTGTCAACAACCCCAACGCTGCGACCACCTGTGGCTGCGGCGCCTCGTTCGGAATCTAGCGCTCGTTTCGGATCGGCAGCGCTAACCTTAGGGCAGGTGCAGTGCGCCCAGTACGGCCATACGGCTTGCGCCGGTCACGGAAGGTAAATTCCCCGGCTTTTCTTCGAGACGCTGGCGAGCAAGCCAGGCGAAAGCGCAGGCTTCTACCCACTCAGGATCGATACCAAGTTCCATCGTACTTGTCACCTTCGCATTGGGAATTAATACATCGATAGCCTGTTTAAGGGCGCTGTTTCGGGCTCCTCCGCCACAAAGATAGACAGCCCGAGCCTTCGGCAGTTCTTCGTTGATGGCGGTTGCGATTCCGGTCGCGGTCAGTTCGCGAAGAGTGGCCTGTAGGTTCTGTGGACGTTCATCCCCAGTCAGGTTTTTGGCGAGCCAATCAGGACTGAAGTATTCAAGGCCGGTCGATTTCGGTGCCGGTCTGGAAAAGTATTCGTCTGAAAGTAGTTGCGCTAACAACGTTTGACTCACCTCGCCTGTGAGCGACCATGCGCCATCGGTGTCCCATTGACCCTCCCGATGTCTACGGTAACAGAGGTCGAGTAGGGTATTGCCTGGTCCGGTATCAAAACCGCTTACTTCGCCGTTGTTGGGGAGCAGGGTGACGTTGGCAATTCCGCCGATATTGACGATCGCCCGGTCTTCTTTTTCCGATCCGAAGACGTCGCAATGAAACGCTGGCACGAGCGGCGCTCCTTGCCCACCAAGTGCGACATCTGCAGATCGAAAGTCGGTTACCGTGGGGATTCCGCTCCGAGTCGCGATAACTGCTCCGCTACCCAATTGCACGGTAAACCTTCTTTCCGGACGATGCCGTACGGTCTGGCCGTGACAGCCGATTGCTAGCGGCGGCGCCTTGAGTTGGGCGGCAAGTTTTACCGCACAACTCGCAAAAGCGTCTGACAGATCGATGTCGAGCGCAGCGAGGGAATCAAGATCATCATTGCGCCCCTGCATGATGTCAGTAATTCGGCAACGCAGTGTCGCACACAGGGGATCGGATTGGGTTGCGTGAATTCTTACTTCATCCCGATCGAATGAAACTGCGACACCATCTATAGCATCGGCACTTGTGCCGGACATTAGACCGATGAAGATTGGAGACATCGGGACGGGGCGCCGAAAGGCTTCAGGCGGGCGGATACGCTTTGTCGAGGCGGTTCAGCCAGACCTTTGCATGTTTGAGGTAATTCGCCTTTTCCTCGCGATGAACCGATGCGGCCCGAGGCAGATCAAGAGACTGAGGATTACGAGCCTTCCCGGCGACATGAATTTCATAATGTAGGTGCGGGCCTGTTGAGAGACCTGTTGATCCCACGTATCCAATTACCTGACCTTTCTTCACCCATTTGCCTTTTCGAACTCCCTTCGCATAGCGTGAAAGGTGGGCATAAAGTGTTCGATAATCCTGCCCGTGTCGAAGGATAATAGTCTTGCCATAGCCGCCTTTGCGTGAAGCACGGATCACCTTCCCGTCAGCAGTAGCTACGACGGGTGTCCCGCGCGGTGCGCCGTAATCCACGCCCAGGTGAGGCCGGCGCACTTTAAGGATCGGATGCAGGCGGTTATACGAGAAGCCAGAGGTGACTCCTCGGCCCGGTACCGGGGTACGCAGGAACGCACGCTGCAGGCTCTCACCCTCGGGCGTGTAATAAGTCGCGCTTCCATCCAAATTAACATAGCGGATTGCCTGGCGACTGACCCCATCGTTCTCGAGGCGCACTGCCAGAACCGGCCCGTTCCCCACTTTTTGAGAATCCAGCGAGCGCTCCTCATAGATCACAGTGAGTTTATCGCCACGCTTTACGTCGCGACCAAAATCGATTTCCCATTGAAAGATTTGTGTTATCCGATAGATAACCGATTCTGGAAGTCCTGCGTGAAGGGCGCTCTGGTACAGGGAATCCGTAATTTGCGTAGTAATTTCACGCTCATGCGATTCGAACGCACGCTCGATCGTTTTGGCGACAAAGCCCTGTTCCTGGGCAGTAACATGAAGAAACGTCTTGATATTCGGTTGGTACTGCAACGCAACGAGCGCTTCGCTATCGCGCTGAATCTTTAAATAGGGTCCGGTTCTTAGACTGTTAAGCGACTTTGCTGCTGGTATCTTGCTGATCTGAATCGCCTGAGCAATATCAAG
>JBMUHF010000108.1:0-11975 GCA_050302555.1 Arenicellales bacterium
CAAGGAGATCGATGACGGCATAGATCTTGTCGTTGCATCCGAACCGGTTGGTATCTTTTTCGACGGGGGTGCCGTTTTGGACGGTCGAGCCCAGCCACACACTGAGGTTGGGATTGGCTTCGCTGCTTGAAACACTCCCGAAAAAAAGAGCGACACAAAGCGCCTGTAGGATGATCCGGAATCGGCTGGATTGGCCGGTTCTCATGGCGATGATTGGTATTTAGGCGGCTTTCGTCAGCAGGTTCTCGGTCTCGTTAACCGCGAGAGCCAGCGCGTCAAACAACTCGTCGATTTGCTCTTTGGTAATGATGAGCGGAGGGCAGATACCGATAACATCCCCGGGAAGCGCGCGCACAATGAGTCCTTTCGCGAGTGCTGATGCGGCCACTTGGGCTCCGGCTTTGATCTCGGGCGGGTACTGATCACGCGTTGATTTATCCATGACCAGTTCCAATGCGCCTATCAGTCCGACGCCACGGGCCTCACCGACAATCCGGCTCGCCCCGAATTCGGCGAGGCGCTCCTGGAAATGCGGCGCCACACTCCTCACGTGATCAAGGATGTTGCGCTCTTCATAGATCTTGAGGGTTTCAAGTGCCACAGCACAGGAGACTGGATGACCGCCGTAGGTGTACCCCATCCCCAAGGCACCGTGCTTTTTACTTTGTGATTTGAGAACGTCATATATTTTGTCGGAGATCATTAGCGCCGAGATTGGCAGATAGCCTGAAGAAAGTTGCTTTGCGCAGGTGACCATGTCGGGTTGGATACCGTAAGTCTCGGAACCCCACATGTTGCCAGTTCGCCCGAAACCGCAGATGACTTCGTCGGCCACCATCAATACGTCGTATTTATTGAGCACCGCCTGGATTTTCTCAAAGTAGGTGGCCGGGGGAGTCATGACACCACCAGCGCCCATAACCGGTTCTGCCACGAATGCCGCGACGGTTTCGGGATCTTCCTTGAGGATCAACTGTTCCAGGTTGTCAGCTAGACGGGTGGCGAAGGCTTCTTCGGTTTCTCCAGTCTTGCTGTATCGGTAGTATCCCGCCGTGTCGGTATGAATCATCCGGTCCAGCGGGAGATCAAAATCATTTTGCATCAGGGGAATCGCGGTGAGGCTACCCCCAGCCACGGTCACGCCGTGATAGCCCCGCTTGCGGGAGATAATTTTCTTTTTCTTTGGCAGACCGCGACCGTTGTTGTAATACCAGGTAAAGCGGATCATTGCGTCGATCGCTTCTGACCCTGAACTCAGGAAGAACGCCTTGGTCATAGGCTTCGGTGCGACTTCCATCAGTTTTTCCGAGAGGGCAATCACCGGCTCAGTGGAGCGATGCGCGAACGTATGCGAGTAGGGCAGTGCCGCAAACTGATCAGCAGCCGCCTGAGCCAGCCGGGGCTCGGAAAATCCTAACGAAACACACCAAAGACCGCCCAGGCCCTCAAGATATTGATTGTCCTGGTCATCCCAGACGTAGATGCCCTCTCCACGGGAAATCACCAGCGGCCCCTGTTCTTCATGGGCTGCGAGATTGGTATAGGGGTGCAGTGCGTGAGCGATGTCCTTTTTCTGAGTTTCGCTGATAGGTTTGTTCATGGAGGCCTCGATGGTGCCGATCAGAATGTGATGTTGGCTAACGGTGAGTTTTTGACATTACTGGGAAACATTCTGCCTTTAAATTCTGAAATCAACAAGCGCACGTTATCGGGGCTCCGCCACCGAAGACAGTACCTGTACGGCCTCCCGACCTCCAGCAACACACCAGGCACGAAAGCCGCCCGGACCTTGGTTCTGCGATTTGGCCGGGACCAGTTGCCATCCCTTGTCGCGAAGCTCTTGGAGGGCATCGCAATGTAAGAGGTTTGACAGACTTTGGATGAATCACCGGTCAAACTAGATTTTAAAAGTCAGACTCTTGAACTTGTGAAGTTCCTGAGAAAGGCCGACAATCGGGACTATCAGCGTGAAGATCAGCGTCGCTGTCCGCGATATTTGGGTTAGGACTCTGCATGGAGCAGGGCTAACTGGACGGTATTTTCGTGTAATGCTCAAACGGTTATCGGGTTGGTGCTGACTTAGCAGGACCCACATTGCAAAGGAGTCAGAAAGATGGATACAGCCGTCAAGGAAGTCGTAGGCCATTACATCGGTGGCCAGACCGTTTCAGGATCTAGTGGTCGTTTTGGCGACGTTTACAACCCCGCTACGGGTGACGTGGCGAGAACGGTTGCGTTGGCGAGTGCCGACGAGGTTCGCCGGGCTATCGACAACGCGGCAGAGGCACTGGTGGGCTGGGCTGAGGTACCGCCGGCGCGGCGGGTGCAGGTGCTGTACCGTTATCGCGAGTTGCTGATCCAGAATATGGACGAACTGGCGCGACTTCTTTCTTCTGAGCACGGTAAGACGGTTGAGGATGCCAAGGGGTCAATCACGCGGGGACTGGAAGTGGTCGAGTTCGCCTGCGGTATTCCCCAACTGCTGAAGGGCGAGTTCAGCGAAGGTGTTGCCGGCGGTGTCGATTCGTGGAGCATGCGGCAGCCGCTAGGAGTCGTTGCGGGAATTACCCCTTTCAATTTCCCCGCTATGGTGCCAATGTGGATGTTTCCCGTCGCGATTGCGTGTGGCAATACCTTTATTCTTAAGCCCTCTGAGCGCAATCCGTCATGTGCCGGATATATGGCACGGCTGATGACGGAGGCGGGTTTACCGGATGGTGTTCTCAACGTGGTCAATGGCGATAAAGAGGCCGTTGATACCCTGCTGACGGATCCAACCGTCCAGGGGGTCAGTTTTGTGGGATCGACTAACGTAGGCGAGTACATCTACCGAACGGGATGCGCGCACGGTAAACGGGTTCAGGCGCTTTGTGGCGCAAAGAATCATATGGTCGTTATGCCTGATGCAGATATGGGGCAGGTGGTCGATGCCGTCATGGGGGCGGCGTATGGATCTGCGGGAGAACGCTGCATGGCGATTTCGGTGGTGGTGGCGGTGGGTGATGACACGGCCGACCGCATGATGGAGCAACTCGTTCCGAGGATCGAAACCCTGAAGGTCGGTGCCTATGATCAGGATGGCGTTGAGATGGGTCCTGTGATCACGCCGGATGCCCGTGATCGGATCAAAGGTTACATCGACCGTGGTGTTGAAGAGGGCGCGGATCTTGTTGTTGATGGCCGCGATATTTCGATTTCGGGCTACGAGGCGGGATGCTTTGTCGGAGCAACTGTATTTGATCGCGTGACGTCCAAGATGGATATCTATCGCGATGAGATTTTCGGACCGGTCCTGTCAGTGGTCCGTGTGGATAACTACGAAGAAGCCCTAAATCTTGTTAATGACCACGAGTATGGCAATGGGACGGCAATCTTTACCCGTGACGGCGATACGGCGCGTGATTTTGGTCATCGCGCCCGAATCGGCATGGTGGGTGTCAACGTTCCAATTCCGGTTCCGCTCGCCTTCCACAGTTTTGGTGGTTGGAAGCGTTCACTCTTTGGGGATCACTATATGCACGGGCCTGAAGGCGTTCGCTTTTATACCCGAATGAAAACGCTGACCTCGCGCTGGCCCTCTGGTATCAAGGAAGGTGCGGTGTTTAATTTCAAGGCCGGCGGCGAACACTAAGCGCTTACCAGAATTCTTCCCCTCGATGCTACGGTAGCGGATACGTTACTGATCGAGTCTCAGATTGTCGATCAGGCGAACTGAACCGACACGGACGGCGATTAACGCTTGACCGTGCTCGAGAGGAGTTGCCTGAGGCTGGGAAATCCAGCGGCCCGGGTCACGGACTTCGGCGTATTCCACAACGAGTCCATCATGGTTTAGACATTCCATCATGATGACTGAGAGCCTACCCGGGTCTCTTTCTCCGAATGACCAGGCATCGCGCGCTGCGAGTAGTGCGGGGTAAATTCGTTGCGCCCGGGTCTTCTCATCAGCACTCAGCCGGACGTTGCGCGATGACAGCGCAAGGCCTGAATCTTCTCGAACAGTGGGGCACACCACAACTTCCGGATAACCCATTTCCCGGGCAAGGTCCGAGACCACCAGTGTCTGTTGAAAATCTTTTTCTCCAAAATACACCCGGGAAGCGCCTACAGTGAGAAACAGTCGCTCCACGATGGTCCTCACACCGTCGAGGTGTCCGGGCCTGAACTGCTCTTCGAGGCCTGACCCGTAAGGTCCGGCCGGGAGTGTTTTGATCTCGTTAATATCAGACACCTCGGGAAAAAACTGATGAAGGCTTCCCATAAAGACCATGTTGCAACCATGAGCCTCGAGGAGAGCGAGATCAGACTCGGTGTCCCTAGGGTAAGCGTCGTAGTCCTCGGTGTCCTCAAACTGGAGCGGGTTGATGAAGATGCTGGCGCAGCACGCAGTATTCTCGCCGCACGCCCGGGTAATGAGCGACAAGTGTCCGTTATGTAGTGCACCCATGGTAGGGACGAAGCCGATGGTGCTTCCGCGCTCACGCTGCGCAGAGCACCAGTGCGCGGCCTCGACAGGGGAATCAAGATGCAACATGGCGTGAAATAGTATGACATGCTGCACTGCAGCATGTCCACGTCTGCCACCTTCTGATGGTCACAGCGAGCAGCACAGATACTGGGTCAGGAGCGTTTTGCGACGACTTCTTGGCCGACGACTTCCGACTCCTCATCTACGAGGTCCGCGGGGAAACCGGGCGCGAGCAACTGATCGGCACAGGCCTCTTCCAGTCGACGGACGATATTCGTAGACCACTCGCGACCGCCATAACGATCCTGGCCGTCTTCAAAGATCTTAAGCAGCAAGGGTGAAATTTCCAACGGTACGTCTGCACGATCAGCAATGGCCTGAAAGAGTGACAGGTCTTTCACCACCAGGTCCATTGTGAAGTTCACGTTCCGGCTTCCGTTCAAGATGACCTGGCTCTCGGTTTCGTGCACAAAGGAGTTGCCTGATGAGATCCGGATAGCTTCAAAAGTGGTGTTGAGATCGATTCCGACCCTGCGCATGGTCATTAGCGCTTCACTCAGTGACGCCAAGTTAACGGAAGCAAGATAATTGGTCATGACTTTCAGTGTTGAGGCAGATCCAAGAGCGCCGGTATGAAGGACACGGCGGCCCATCGTGGTCAGCACCGGCAATACTTTTTCGAATGTGGTCCGTTCTGTTCCGGCAAAAATGGAGATATTGCCCGAGGCGGCGCGATGACAGCCACCGGATACTGGGCAATCGATCGGTTCGCCACCCGCGGCCGAGACCTTTTGCCCAAGACGGGACACCTCAAGCGCGTCAGTGGTACTCATTTCGGCCCAGATTTTCCCTGGCGCCATCGCTTGCAGCGCGCCGTCGTCACCTTCCATCACGGCGGCACTTGCAGCAGGACTTGGCAGACAGGTAATCAGAAAGTCAACGTCCCGCATGATCTCGGCAGGGCTTGAGCCAATGCGGGCACCTTGATCTGCAAAAGCATGCTCAAGATCCGGATCTAGGTCCCGAACGGTAAGGTCAAAGCCGTTCCTCAACAGTGTACCGGCGAGTTTCCCCCCGACATTGCCGAGGCCGATGAATCCAATCTTCATGCTGCCTCCCAGGATGCGAATGATCTTTGTAGACGCATTCTACGAGCCTAGCGCACACAGACCGGCACGGTAGCGCTCGGCTTTGTTAAGGTAGCTTTCAACGTTACGGCTGAGTTGCTCAACCTCTTCATCAGTGAGTTCCCGGACCACCTTTGCGGGAGCGCCAATAATCAGCGACCGGGCAGGAAAGCGTTTGCGTTCGGTCACCAAGGCATGGGCGCCAACGAGACTGTTCTCGCCAATTTCCGCAAAATCGAGGACGACGGCTCCGTTTCCGATTAACACCTTGTCGCAGATCGTACACCCATGGATTACCACGCTATGACCGACCGAGACATCGTCGCCAATCGTCACCGGTACGCCCGCGTCTACATGGATCACCGTGTTGTCCTGGATGTTACTTCTCGCGCCCACTGAGATCTGATCGTTGTCCCCGCGCAAAACAGCCCCGAACCACACACTTGATTGGGAGCCGAGACTAACTGATCCGATCACGTCGGCACTGGGGGCGACATAGGCGTCTTCGGCGACTTGTGGAATTTGGTTGCCCAGCTGATAGATCATCGTGGCGCTTCCGGCGTTCGCCTTACTCTGTTACCCGGTGGATCAGGAGAGGCGGGTAAAGATGGGAGGCTCATCAGACAACAGCGTTCCTTTTCGTAACTGGCCGATCAGTCCCGAGAGTCGGTCGAGCACCTTTTTCTTTACCGTGTATTCGACCTCAAAGATGTCGGCGGTTTCTCGAAGGCTCATCAGGTAATCATCACTGGTACGGATGTCATCCACCAGATTAAGATGATGCGCCTGGCGGCCCAGCCAGTGCTCACCGGTCGCTACCGTGTCCAAATCGATTACCGGACGACATTCCTTGACGAAATCTTTGAACAGCGTATGCGTCTGTTCAACTTCTTCTTTGACTTTGGCGCGGGCCCGGTCAGTGGTTTCTCCCAGCATGCTAATGGTGCGTTTGTATTCGCCGGCCGAAATCTGTTCGTAGTCGATATCGTGTTTCTTCAGAAGTCGGTTGAAGTTGGGAATCTCCGCAACAACGCCGATAGAGCCGATGACAGCAAATGGGGCTGCGAGTATTCGGTTGGCAACACAGGCCATCAGATAGCCACCGCTTGCGGCCACTTTGTCGACCGATACCGTGACGTGAACCCCGGCATCGCGAAGACGCATGATTTGAGAGGCAGCAAGGCCATAGGCGTGGACCATGCCGCCTGCGCTTTCCAGACACACGACGACTTCATCACCTTCGCGGACCCCCACGAGAATTGCCGTGACTTCCTCTCGCAGTAAAGAAACTTCACTCGCCCGGATATCACCATGAAAGTTCAGCACAAACACCCGCTTTTTCGGATTCTCCGGGGCATTTTTTTGAGCCTTGGCTTCAGCTTTTCGCTCCTTCTTTTGTATTTTCTGGTGTTTTTTGGCCAGCGCGGGCGCCAGAGTAGCCGTCTCGAGCGCATCCGCCATTTCCCGATATCGGTCATTAATGCGCCTGACCTCGATCTGTTCTGCGGGCGCGTGGCGATTGCGCATAGCAATGCCGATGAGGCTAACAAGCACGCCCATAATCATCAGAAAGAGCGTTAACACTTTTGCGAAGAACAGGCCGTATTCCGCCAGGTAGGCCATAGGGATTTCCAGAGCACGTCCAAAGGGACGGCGAGTGTAGCATTGGCGGAACCATTTCGTGATATGTTCCGCCGGTCAAAACATCTTCAAGAGAGCTCAATATGCACAACACCCAAGCGCAGCTCAGTCGGGGGTGCTTCACCTGATGAATCGGCAGACAGTTGATCTGTACCGTGCCATGTCGGCGCAGGTTTCGGCCGACTCGATCACGCGCTGGCTTAAGGAGATGATTGCCATCCCGAGTGAAAACCCGATGGCGGATGCAGCGCGGCCAGGCCATCGCGAGCAGGAGATCGGAGAATACTATCTTGAGCAGATGTGCCAGTTAGGGCTGACCGTTGGCTCACGCGAGGCGGCACCCGGTCGTCCTAACGTCTTCGGTACCCGGGCAGGCAGAAAGGATCATCCATCACTGATGCTCTGTGGGCATCTGGATACTGTGCCGACAGAAGGATATGACGAACCTTATGTGCCTCACGAAAGGGACGGACGCATTTACGGACGTGGCTCCTGCGACATGAAAGCGGGACTCGCGTGTTACCTTGAAGTGGCGCGGTTGCTTCAGAATGCACAGGTGACGCTTTCCGGGTCATTGATTCTCTGTGGTGTTGCCGATGAGGAATGGCAGATGATTGGCTCACGCGAGATTGGGCGCAACGGTCCATTTGCTGATCAATGCATTATCGGAGAGCCGTCGGACCTTGCGGTGTGCCCCGCTCACAAGGGGCAGTACGGTTTCTTTATCCGGACTTTCGGTAAAGCGGTGCATTCCAGTATTCCAGAGCAGGGGGAGAATGCAATCGAACGGATGGCGCGGGTAGTGAATGCGCTTTCGGACTACAACGAAGAACTGGCAACTCGGGACCCTCACCCCCTTTGCGGGCACGGCACCTACAGTCCCGGGGTAATTCGCGGAGGTGATCTTGCCAGCGCCGTGCCTGATTTTTGCGAACTCGAGATCGATCGTCGTATTCTTCCGAGCGACGTGACCGAGGATGTACGTAAAGACATCGCCCAGCGCCTGGAACCGCTAAAAAATCAAGATCCGGGATTCCGATACGAGTTAAGTGATCCCTCATGGGACATTCCAGCAAATGACTTGTCCGTGGAAGCGCCAGTGGTCCAGTCGCTGTTGAATGCTTCAACAGAGTTGAGTGGTCAGCCTGAAACGGCCCGGTCATTCCCCGGGGCTACCGATGCGCCTAACCTGAAGACCCCAGCGGTAGTCTGCGGGCCAGGCGCCCTGGCCCAGGCGCATTCCCTCAATGAATTTGTTGAGATTGAGCAGTGTGTGCGGGCAACGAGGATGTATCTTCGAGCCGTTGTGGATCTTCTGGCCTAGTCCTGATCAGCCAAGAAACCGTTGAGCGCGATAGGGTGCCGGGTCGACGATCGGATCCTCCCGGTCGATGATCTGTTGCACCAGTCTTCCGGTGACCCCTCCAAGCGTAAGCCCGACATGCTGATGACCGAATGCGTAAACTACTGACGGGTGTTTCGACGAGCGGCCGATGACGGGCAGACTGTCGGGCAGCGTGGGACGAAAGCCCAGCCAGGTATCCCCCCGTTGATGAAGTGCCGGGAGGGCGCGCCGGGCGGTCCGCTCAATGTAATCCAGCCGCCGCGGATTCGGCCTGGCATCCAGGCCTGCGAGTTCAACGGTTCCCGCAGCCCTCAATCCGCCGCCGACGGGCGAAAGATAAAAACCCGCATCGGCAAGACCCACAGGCCGCGAGATCATCGATGCGTCATCGGGAAACATCACGTGGTAACCGCGTTCAGTATCCAGGGGCAGACGGTCCATCACCGATCCTCCGATCCGGGTTGACCAGGCGCCAGCCGCGATCACGACATCCTTGAATACCCGCGCGCTTCCAGACAGATTCACACGAACCTGATCAAGTGCGACAGGCTCAATACTCTGGACACGGTCACGGACAACTTCGCCCCCGTCTTCGGCGAATCGTTTCACCAGTCTAGAGATTACTTGCTGAGGATCGCTCAGCTGAAATCCGTCGTTGTAAAGCACTCCACCCGCAAAGATCGGTGCAAGGGCTGGTTCCAAGTCATGAACCTCGCCCGCCCCGACTTCAGTAATGGACATCCCCTGATCACGCCGACGTGAGATGTCGCCTTGTGCGGCAGCACGCGTTCGAGCATCGGAGTAGAGATAAAGTGTGCCGTTGCGCCGAATCAGGTCCATTGCGCCTACAGACTCAAAAAGCGTTAGGGAAGTATCTTCGACATGCCGAAGCAGTGCGCCCAGTGCCGAGATGGTTTGGTCTACCTGTTCACGGCGACAATGACGTAAAAACGAGAAGAGCCAGGGCAGAATCTTGAGGGCATATCCAGGTGAAATCGACAGAGGCCGCTCCGCTCCGAACATCAGCGTCGGCAACGATTTCAGGAGTTTGGGATGGTTGACGGGAATGCAGGCGTAGGGTGCGATGGCGGCGGCGTTGCCGTAACTTGTTTGACTGCCCGGTGGGTGTGGATCGACTAAGGTGACACTATGTCCGGCACGCTGCAGATACAGCGCACAGCAACTGCCGACCATTCCGGCCCCGATAACCAGTTTTTGCGTAGAGTCCATTTTTCGACCTTGAAGTATTAAAAAAGGGGCGGATGGTAGGCTGAGCGAATTTATTGTTTAAACTATTGTATTTCAACACGCCTGTGCCTATCTTTTAGCGCTTTGTGGATCTTACAGAAGAGAAATGATACTCGGGTGACTGTTTTATGAGGAGGAACTGAAATGAACAAGACTTTTATTCGCTGTGCGCTGGTATTGGCGACTTTCGCTTTGCCCGCTACCAGCTTGGCGCAGAACGTCAAGATTGGTTTTGTGACCACATTGACGACGGGTGCGGCAGTGATCGGCAATGACATGCGCGATGCCGTGAATCTCGCGGTCGAAGATCTCAACGGCAAGATGGGCGATCTCGACATCGAAGTAATCTTTGCCGATGACGGCTTCAAGCCGGAAACCGGCAAGCAGGTAACCGATAAACTGGTCAAGTCGGACGATGTTGATTTTGTGGCTGGATACATATGGTCTCATGTGTTGTTGGCTTCTCAGAAGTCGGTCCTGAGCGCAGAAAAATTTCTGATCAGTGCCAATGCCGGACCGTCACAACTTGCCGGGAAACTCTGTCATCGCGACTTCTTTTCCACCTCCTGGCAGAACGATCAGACCCCGATGGCCATGGGCGCAGTGCTTAGTCAAAAAGGGATTGGCAAGCTTTACGTTATGGCGCCCAACTATGCCGCCGGCAAAAACATGGTTGCAGGCGTCGAGCGCACTTTCAAGGGTGAGATTGTCGGCAAAGACCTGACCAAATGGGGTAAGGACGCGCAGTTGGACTTTTCGGCGGAACTTGCCAAAGCCAAAGCGTCCGGTGCGGAGGCAATTTTCGTCTTCTATCCTGGAAAGGCAGGAGGCGCTTTTATGAAACAGTACGAACAGGCCGGGTTGGCAGACAAGTTGCCGCTTTATACTGTTTTCACCGTCGACGCTATCTCGTTGCCCAAACTGCAGCAGGCGAATATGAAAGCCGTGCTGGGTTCGCTGACTACCGGATTTTGGGGCCCGGGACTCAAGACACCCCAGAACCAGCAATTCGTGTCTGGTTTCCGGGAGAAATATGGACGCTATCCCTCGTTTTATGCGGCACAGTCCTATGACAGTATCTTCCTTATCAATAGCGCTGTTGAGGCGGTCGGGGGTAATTTGCAGGATCGTGACGGAATGCGGGCGGCCATGGAGAAGGCAGCGTTTCCTTCAGTGCGGGGCTCGTTTTCCTACGGCGACAACCATTTTCCGATCCAGAATTTCTATCTTCTGGAGGTTGTTGCAGATGGTGACGGCAACTGGACGACCGAGATCCGTTCCACGGTTCTTGAGAATCATCAGGATACCTACGTAGCCGATTGCCGGCTCTAAAAAGAGAATATCTTCGGTCTGGTGTGTTGAGTCTCCAGCCACCGTGCTCCCGGCCCAAGATCGGGAGCACGGGGATATGCTCTGCGGCGCACTATCCGCTTTTCCCGGCGCATGACACCTTGAAGGCGCCCTGATCATGGACGGTGCGCTCATGCTGATCCAGATGCTCAATGGCCTTCAGTTGGGTGTGCTGCTGTTTTTGTTGGCTGCCGGGCTGACGCTGGTTTTCGGCATCATGGATTTTATTAACCTCGCCCATGGTGCGTTCTATATGGTGGGCGCGTTTATCTGTGCCACGCTGGCGATCTGGTTTGATTCGTTTCTGATCGCGGTCCTTCTGGCGGTACCGATAACATTTGCGATCGGTGTAGTGGTGGAGCTGGGCGTCGCGCGCCAGTTATATCAGGCGGACCACCTGGAGCAGATTCTCGCGACCTTCGGACTGATACTTATTGCTGACACCCTCGTGCAGATGATCTGGGGTCCTGAAGGAATGACCTTTGCGCTTCCTGAGGTTCTCAATGGCCAGGTTCAGCTTCTTTACGGCGTTGAATTTCCGGTCTACCGGGTTTTAATCATATCGGTAGGCTTGCTGGTAGCTCTGGCACTTTACCTAGTGGTGAGTCATACCCGAACCGGCATGCTGATTCGGGCCGGAGCTTCCAACCGGCGGATGGTAGAGGCCCTCGGTGTCGATATCCGGATGTTGTTTACGCTGGTGTTCGCCGCTGGCGCTGCGATGGCGGGTCTTGCCGGATTGATGATTGCTCCGATTACCGAAGCCAGTATCGGTATGGGGAATGAGATCTTGATC